>CAYICK010000001.1:0-37684 GCA_964361905.1 uncultured Candidatus Saccharibacteria bacterium
ACGAGAGGACCGAGTTGAACTGACCTCTGGTGTACCTGCTGTTTTGCCAAAAGCACCGCAGGGTAGCTAAGTCGGGTTTGGATAACCTCTGAAAGCATATAAGAGGGAAGCCAGCCCCAAGATTAGGAATCGTTAAGGATCGTGAGAGATGATCACGTGATAGGCGCTAGGTGTAAGGCGAGTAATCGTTTAAGCCGAGGCGTACTAATTTTCCGATTCTATTAGGAAATTTGAAAATACACTTTTTCTTTTTAATTTTTTCTCCTGCCACATAAGACTGTTTCTTGTCCCGCGAAGCTTTTAGCGAAGTGGGAGTGCGGTCTTTATTGAGGTCACACCCGGTCACGCATAATTTTTTGCTAAAAATTTGCGCGACCTCGCCTCGCACCGTCGTGCTCCGGCCCTGAAATGCTCCAAGTATTCGCATTTCAGCTCATTCCGAACACGGCAGTTCCGAAGTGAAATTTGAAAATTAAATAAAGTTGAGCATTTTGTCTTGGTGGTTTAACGTAAGGGAAACACCCGTTCTCATTCCGAACACGGCAGTTAAGCCTTATAGTAGCGATGGTACTCGCAAGGGGAGAGTAGCTAACTGCCAAGACAAAGCGTTTAACATTTTCAAATTTCTACTTCGGATTAATTTTCCCCCTCACCTTAGATAAGGTGAGGGGCAGTTTCGCTTTAGCGAAACGGGGTGGGGTTAGATTAGGACTTCTGGGAAAAAAAGAGCAGAGTGATATAATTAAATTATGGATCCGATACCATTGGACAATAGTTGGGCGACGCGCAGAAGGGCGGTCATTTTGGCGGCGATAGTTTTGGGACTATCGGCTGTTGCTTTTGCCGTATTTTGGAATTTTTGGTATCAAGCTCCGACCTGTTTTGATAAATTAAAAAATGGCGACGAAACCGGTATTGATTGCGGCGGTTCTTGTTCTCTTATTTGCAACGCGGATGTGATTAAGCCTATTGTAAGATGGGACCCGAGAATATTTGAGGTTAACCCCGGACTTTGGTCGGTTTTGGTTTATGTGGAAAATCCAAATACCAATGCGGACGCGACTTACGCTCCTTACAGCTTTACTATTTATGATGAAAACAATGCAGTTTTGGAAAAGATAGAAAAAGCTACTATTTTACCAAGAAACAAAACCGTCGGAATATTTGAAGGAGGGATTGAAGTTAAAGGAGACAAGAAACCACGGCGCGCTGTATTTGAACTTGGTGATGGTATTGTTTGGGATAAAAACCAAAAAAAATATGACATAACCATAACCATAACCCATAGCCCACTCCTTCGACTGGATAGTACACCCAGAGTAGAAGCCAATGTTAAAAACAACAGCACCGAGGAAATAAAAAACATTGAGCTCGTCATCGCCATATTTGACGGGTCCGATAATGCCATTGCCGCATCTAGAACATTTATAGAAAGTTTGAAAAAAAACGAGGATACAAATGTGCTTTTCACGTGGCCCAGAGCCTTCAAACTTGGCTCTAAAGCTTGCGAAAAATCTTCAAATGTAATGTTGCTTTTGGATAGGTCTGGTTCAATGTCTTCTTTAAATATTAATCCCCCAGAGCCTTTAACTACCGCCAAAACAGCAGCATCTTCTTTTGTAGAACAACTTGGACCCAGAGACAGAGTTGGTGTGGTTTCTTTTGCAACCAAAGCCAAAGACCCGATAGATTTGAATCTTACTTCGGATTTCAATTCGGCCAAGACCGCAATTGATTCTATAAATATTGAAGCCAGCAGTACCCAATACACAAATATTTATGAAGCCCTCCATTCAGCTTGGCAAGAACTGGGCTCTGCCGGAGTAGATGATGAGTCGTCAAAAATAGTAGTACTTCTTACCGATGGAGTAGCAAATAATCCAAGGGATCCGAAAGGTCATACCGAAGCCGATGATATAAAATATGCGGAAAACGCGGCCATTAAAGAATCAGTCAACGCCAAGAGAGACAGTATTTCTATCTACACTATCGGTTTGGGCAATAAAATAAACGAGCCTTTCCTTAAAACCGTAGCCTCTGGAGATACGAACTATTTCTTCGCGCCGTCTGCCGCAAATTTGGAAGATATCTACAAAAACATATCCTCATACATATGTGAGGAAATTCCTGCTAGGATAGAAATAACTTATAAGGTATTTGGCAATGCTATATAAAAAACTTATTTATTCCATGGATTGGCTGCTTTTCGGAGCTGTATTTTTTATATCGGTAGCCGGTATTTTGACAATGAATTCTTTCGCGGAAAAAAATGTTTTTTTCATCAGACAAATAATCTGGCTCTTAATTTCTATTGGCGCGCTATTTGCAACCAGTCTCGTTGACTGGAGATTTTTACGCCGCAGCAGTTCCATTATTATTCTTTTCTCCGTATCGTCTTTTTTGCTTTTATTTTTGTTCATAGCGGGTTCGGTATTTAAAGGGGCCCAAAGTTGGTTTAATCTGGGAGCTTTTGCTTTCCAGCCGGTAGATTTTGTTAAATTGGTTTTGGTTATTTTACTCGCCAAATATTTTTCCAGACGTCATATAGAAATCGCCAATGTCAGACATATTTTAACTTCCGGTTTTTACACTTTTATACTTTTTATTTTGGTATTCCTCCAGCCGGATTTTGGTTCGGCTATTATTATTTTCCTCATTTGGTTTTCAATGGTTTTAATTTCCGGCATTTCAAAAAAACATTTATTGGTAGTATTCCTGACCGGTCTCGTGGCTTTCGGAGGACTTTGGTTTTTGGTTTTTAAAGATTATCAAAAGACCAGAATTATCTCTTTCATCCATCCTTTAACCGACCTTACCGGTAGCGGTTACAATGCTTACCAATCAACCATCGCCGTAGGTTCCGGAGAAATTTTCGGTAAAGGAGTAGGGCTCGGCAGTCAGTCCAAATTGAAATTCTTACCCGAATACGAAACCGATTTTATTTTTGCCGCTTTTAGCGAAGAATGGGGTTTTGTCGGAGTGGTTGTTATTTTTGGTTTATATGGGCTGGTTTTTTGGAGAATCATTTCCATATCAAAAAGAGGAGCGACTAACTTTGAAACTTTGTACGGTTTAGGTCTCTTCTCGATATTCCTATCACACTTTGTCATTCATGTCGGTATGAATATCGGTCTCTTACCGGTTACCGGTATCACCATGCCGTTTATGAGTTATGGCGGAAGCCATATGCTGGCGGAATTTCTCGGCCTTGGTATTCTTATGGGCCAGCGGTCATATGCCAGAGCGACAAACAAAATTGACACCAAAAATGAGATTATCGGTATAACCGAGTAGTCTCTTCAAGCATTGTGTTCAGAGAGAAAAAGTTTGTCACTGTCTTTTTTATTTCGTTTCCAAATTCTTTTTGTTTTTCTGGATGGCTCAATAAATATAAAATTGCTTCGGCTATTTCTTTGGGATTTTGGGGGTGTATCAAAATGCCGTTTTGCATATCGTGAATTATTTCCGGTATACCACCGACACTGGTCGCTATGATTGGTGAACCTGCCATACCGGCTTCAAGTATTGCATAAGGGAAAGCTTCGGTGCGGGAGGGAAGCAAAAATATGTCGCAATCCGATAAAAGTTTTTTGGCATCCGGCACAAATCCCAAAAATCTGACCAAATTTTCAATTTGCAATTCTTTAGCCATTTTTTCCAAACCTGCTCTTTCTTCGCCATCGCCGGCTACAGCGTAAATTATTTTTTCTCGGATTTCTTTCGGTAAAAGAGAGATGGCTTTTAAAGCCACATCAATGCCTTTATTTTTATGAAGTTCTGAAATGGAAAAAATTCTGGTTTTATCTGACGCTTCTCTTGGTGCTAAATCAAATTTTCCTATGCCGTTATAAACCACTTTTATTTTTTCTTTTATAAACGGCAGCCAGTCTATATCTTTTTTGGCTTTTTCCGATACTGCAATAGTGGTGTTGCATAATAAAATAGTCAACCAATGTAAAAATAAAATAAGATTTTTTTGTAAAAAATTTCTGTTTTCGTTAAAAGCCCAGCCATGCCCGGTGAAAATTATTTTTGGCACTTTACAAATTCTGCCAGCCAGGCTGCCCAACCCGCCTATTTTGGAACTGTTCAAATGGATGATATCGGGTTTTTCTTGTTTAATTATTTTTATTAAATTTTTGAAAACCGTGAAATCTTTAAAAGTTTTTATGTCTCTGTCCAGACTTTCTATTTCTATTGTCCTAATCTTTGCCTGCCCGACTGCGTCATGCGGGCGGGCTTCTTTTAATCTTTCAATTAACAATCCTCCCTGGCCACAAGCTACTGTAACTTCAAATTTGTCTTTAGGTAGGGAAGTTGCGAGGTCGTAAACATACCTCTGAGCGCCGCCGAAGTTGCCTTTGGTTATTAAAAATAAGATTTTCTTTTTGTCCGGCATATAATAAAGAATTCTTGCATAAATTGATTAAAATTGCCAGTTGTTGTATTATACTCCTTTGATATGACCATATCGGGCAAAAAGGAAACCGCAGCGCTTTTTTTTGGCGATATCGCTATTTTGTATTTTTCTCTTTGGTCGGCTTTAACCTTGAGAGAGTGGAGGATTCCTTCGGGAGAAACTTGGGGACTGCACTTTTGGCCCTTCACTATAATCATAGGCGTCTGGGTTTTGGTGTTTTTTATATCCGGGCTTTATGAAAAGCATACTCTTATATTAAAAAGCCGTTTGCCTTCCACTGTTTTCAATGCTCAAATCGCCAATAGTTTTATTGCGGTTCTCTTCTTTTATTTTATTCCTTATTTTGGCATTACTCCCAAAACCAACCTTTTTATTTATTTAGTTATCTCTTTCGCTCTGGTTCTTCTTTGGAGAATATATGGCGACAGAGTTTTACATCCACTGGTCAAACAAAAAGGCATAATTGTTGGAAGCGGGGAAGAGATGAAAGAGCTTTTGGAAGAAGTAAACAACAATCCCAAATATGGACTCATGTTTATTTCCTCGGTAGACCTTAATCGTGTCGCCGGTCTGGATTTTCAAGAAGAAATTTTGTCCCGGATTTATTCCGAAGAAGTGCAGATTATTGCCATTGATTTGAAAAATGAAAAAGTGGAACCCATATTACCGCATCTCTACAATCTCATTTTTTCTCGGGTGAAGTTTATAGACATGTATAAAATTTACGAAGATATTTTTGACCGGGTGCCGCTTTCTTTGGTTCGTTACAATTGGTTTTTAGAAAATATTTCGACAGAATCTCGAACGGCCTATGATTTTGTAAAACGCATCATGGATATAGTATTGTCTTTTATCGGAGGCGTGATTTCTCTGGTTTTTTATCCTTTTGTTTTTTTGGCAATCAAATTTGATGATAAAGGAAGTATATTTTTTGAACAAGAAAGAGTAGGAAAAAATAATAAAATAATAAAAGTAAAAAAATTCAGAACAATGGAAGATACCAATGCTCCAGCTTTCAATAAAAAAATAACCAAAATTGGTAAATGGCTCAGAAAATTAAGAATAGACGAACTACCTCAGCTTTGGAGTGTTTTTAACGGTGATATGTCTATGATAGGCCCTCGGCCTGAAATTCCTGTTTTAGTGAAAAATTATGAAGCAAAAATTCCGTATTATAATATTCGCCATCTCATAAAACCCGGACTTTCGGGTTGGGCACAACTTTACCACACCAACCCACCAAAAATGGTAGCTGATAATGATAAAACTCGCCGTAAACTTTCTTACGACCTCTATTACATCAAAAATCGCTCTTTCATGCTTGATTTGAAAATCGCGCTGAAGACTATCAAGGCGTTGTTGAGTAGAAGTGGGGTCTAATTGCAGAAATCCCTTAAATTAGCTATTATCTACGGGTATGGCGAAATACAAATTTTGGGCGATTATAATAGTGGCGGCGGGTATAGCTCTGGGTTTTTTTGTATGGAACAGCCAACAACCTGATTCTCAGCATAAATTCAAACTCGGACTTGACCTTTCCGGCGGGGCGCATCTGGTTTATAAAGCCGATACTTCTCAAATTCAAGGCGGTGATATTTCTTCGGCCATGCAGTCTCTGAAAGATGTCATAGAAAGGCGCATAAATATTTTCGGAGTTTCCGAACCGATTGTTCAAGTGGAACAAGGCGGTGTTTTCGGCACAACCAATACCGAGCAGAGGCTCATCGTGGAATTGCCCGGAGTGACCGATATAAATCAAGCTATAAAAAGCATAGGCGCGACTCCGGTCTTGGAGTTTAAACTTCTATCCAAGGATGCTCAAGACAAAATAAAAGCCGGCGTGGCGAGCAAAGATGTTTTAGGCACACCGGGCGTATTTATAGACACCGGACTTACCGGCAGAATGTTGCAGAATGCTAATATTCAGTTTGACCAAAATTTAGGCAATAAGCCGATTATCGGCCTGAAGTTTAATAACGAGGGTTCGGACCTTTTTGCCAAAATCACCAAAGAAAATGTAGGCGCCGTTTTGGGTATTTTCTTGGACGGTAAACTTATAGAAGCACCCTCCATCAGAGAACAAATAACCGGCGGTCAGGCGGTCATTACCGGAGATTTCACTTCGGATTCCGCCAAGCAAATAGTGCGCGATTTAAATTATGGCGCGCTACCTATGCCGATTAATCTGGTAAGCACTGAAACTATCGGCGCCACTTTGGGAGACCAGGCAGTCACTGCATCAGTCAAAGCCGGTATGTATGCTTTTTTGGTGGTAGCCTTGTTCCTAATGGCCTGGTATCGTTTCAAGGGGCTGGTAGCGGTTCTGGCTCTGGCTATTTACACCACCATAAACTTGGTCTTGTTTCAGTTAATACCGGTGACACTAACCGCTGCCGGCATTGCCGGATTCATTCTCTCTATCGGTATGGCGGTGGATGCGAACATTTTAATTTTTGAAAGGACCAAAGAAGAATTGAAAAGAGGCAAGAGTAAAAATGACGCTTTGAAAGAAGGTTTCCATAGAGCTTGGAGTTCTATTCGCGATTCTAATTCTTCAAGTATTATTACCGCAATCATTTTGTATTACTTCGCCTCCACGCCGGTTATCAAAGGTTTTGCGCTGGTTTTCCTTATAGGCGTTTTGGTTTCCATGTTTAGCGCCGTGACTGCTTCAAGGACAATATTATTTGCGGTTAGTAAAGAAGAAAAATAAATATGTATATTGTTAAACACAGAAAAATATTTTACATAATATCGAGCGTCTTGGTCTTGAGTTCAATATTTGCGATTGTTTTTTGGGGGCTGAAACCGAGTATCGATTTTGCCGGCGGCAGTTTGCTTGACATATCTTTTGACCAGAACAAACCAACGTCCGAAGAGGTGGGTAAAGTTTTAAATAATTTGAATTTTAAAGATGCTTCAGTCAGATCTTCCGGTGAAGGTTTTATTTTAAGATTAAAAGAAATATCACAAGCCGAAAAAGATTCTATAATGTCTGGCCTTTCTTTGGACGGAAAATATTCTCCCGTGGAAAAAACTTTCTCTACGGTAGGACCGATTTTAGGTCAAGAAGCCATCCAAAAATCTTTCGTATCAATAATTTTGGTGCTTCTGGCCATCGTGCTTTTTATCGCGTTTGCTTTCAGAAAAGTTTCGGAACCGGTATCTTCATGGATTTACGGATTGGTGACGGTGTTGGCTCTTTTGCACGATGTTTTGGTTCCTGCCGGTGTATTTGCTATTCTCGGTCATTTTTACGGATTTGAAGTTGATACGCTTTTCGTTACCGCCCTCCTCGTGATACTGGGTTTTTCCGTCCATGATACTATTGTGGTTTTTGACCGCATCAGGGAGAATTTACATAAAAATGAAAGTTATGGCAGCAAAAAAAATTTTGAGACCATAGTAGGGGAGAGTATTAACGAAACTTTCATCCGTTCGGTAAATACTTCTGTGACTGTGCTATTGGCCATTTTGGTTCTTTATATTTTCGGACCACAAACTATAAGCAATTTCACCCTGGCGCTCCTTATCGGTATTTTCATCGGCACCTATTCTTCTATATTCATAGGCTCTACTCTTCTGGTGACTGTGAATAATTTGAGGCGAAGCAAGAATAGAGTATAATAGCCCTATGCATAAAAATAATTTTTATATTTCATTCGGTATTTGGATTGCTATCTTGCCTTTCCTTGGTATTCCAGGAACCTGGAAAAATGCACTGGTTACTTTGTCCGGGATATTTTTGGCTCTGGTTTTTTCCGGTCCTATGATATTAAAAAAATTACAGGTTAAACCAAAACCAAAGAAAAAACAGGAATTACCAAAGGAAGAACTAAAATTTTCATCAGATAATGATATAAATCCAAAACCTCCCACTCCTTAAACATGAGAAATAAGGCCAAGATTACCGGTATTATTATAGGCAGCACAGCCCTGATTTTTTTTGTCTCATCTTTCGTTTTTCCTTCAAATGAATCTTATAGCAATACTGTAAATATTATTCAGCCTGAAATTGTAAAGCAGAAAGAAATACAACACTTAAAAACCCCGGAACCTCTGAAAGGCATCTATATGACGCAGTGCGTCGCCAGCATGCCATCATTGCGGGAAAAGCTGGCAAAACTCATCGGTGAGACAGAGCTCAATGCAGTGGTTATAGATATCAAAGATTATTCGGGCACGGTTTCTTTTCAGACCGGCAATAGCGAAATTGATACTTTAAATAAAAATGCCACAGGCTGTAAAGTGGCCGATATGCCCAAGCTTGTTGAAGAGTTGCACAGTAAAAATATTTATGTCATAGGCCGGGTGACGGTCTTCCAAGATCCTCTTTACGTCAAAGCTCATCCGGAACTGGCTGTCAAAAGGAAACCCTCCTCCGCTAAAGCTTCGGCGGGCGAGAGTGACTTGACCATATGGAAGGATCGTAAGGGGATATCTTACGTAGATGTTGGCGCCAAGCCTTTTTGGGATCACATAATTGCTATTGCCACCTCTTCTTATGTTATCGGTTTTGATGAAATAAATTTTGACTATATACGATTTCCGTCCGATGGCGATATGACGGATATTGCTTTTACTCATACCGGCACCACCACTAAAAGGGAAATGCTAAGACAATTTTTTGCTTATCTTGACTCTAAGCTTTCAGATACAGGTTTGGTGACCTCGGCTGACCTTTTCGGTATGACGACTACCAATATTGATGATTTAAACATTGGACAGGTTTTGGAATATGCTCTTATGAATTTTGATTATGTTTCTCCGATGGTCTATCCCTCTCACTACCCACCGACATTTAACGGTTGGCCTGACCCAAATAAAGTGCCGTATGAAATTGTGAAGTTTAGTATGGATGCGGCTGTGGCCAGAACGAAATTTTTGCGTTCCGAGATTTCTACCACGACTACTGTTTTAGTAAACGGTGTCATAAAGACCAATCCTCCCGATACTCACTTAATGAAAAGAATCAATCCTTTGCAGCTGCGGCCATGGCTGCAAGACAATGATTATCCGGTGCCTTACACTCCGACTATGGTACGAGCCCAAATTCAGGCCACCTATGATGCCGGCCTGACTTCCTGGATGCTCTGGGACCCGGCCAATACTTACACCAAAGAGGCGTTGCTTCCGGAATAACTCATCCTCCAACCCCTTCCCTTACAACAAGGGAAGGGGCTTTGGAACCCTCTCTTGTAGTAAGAGAGAGCAGGGTGAGTTATAATAAAGTCAATGTATCCTGAAAATAAAATTACATACTTTGCCGAGACCGATGCGCGCAACAAGCGAGTTAAGTTTGGTATCAAGGCCGAAGATAGACTTAGGCATATTTACTCCATCGGGAAAACAGGTATGGGTAAGTCCACAATGTTAGAGAATATGGCTATTCAAGATATTCAAAATGGCGAGGGTATGGCATTTTTAGATCCGCATGGATCAACCGCTGATAAATTACTTGATTATGTTCCGGAAGAGAGGATAAAAGATGTTATTTATTTCGCCCCTTTTGATATTGAACATCCAATCGCTTTTAATGTTATGGAAGATGTGGGTCCGGAAAGGCGGCATCTTGTCGTCTCGGGGCTTATGAGCGCTTTCGAGAAATCATTCGGAGAAGAAAGTTTTTCCGACCGTATGCAGTATATTTTGCAAAATACTATATTGGCTCTTTTGGAATATCCGGGAGCGACGATGCTTGGTATAAACAGGATGCTTTCCGACAAAGTTTACCGCAATAATGTGATTGCCAATATTACCGACCCGTCGGTCAAAAATTATTGGACCAAAGAATATGCGGGTTATACCGAAAGATTCGCGGCCGAAGCTATACCGGCCATCCAAAACAAAATCGGTCAGTTCACTTCCAATCCTTTAATCAGAAACATTATCGGCCAACCGAAATCGTCTTTTGATATGAGGAAAATAATGGATGACAAGAAAATTCTCATTGTAAACTTATCCAAAGGCCTGGTAGGAGAGGGCAACGCAAATTTGTTGGGTTCAATGATTGTCACTAAAATGTATCTGGCCGCTATGTCTCGTGCTGATGCTGACCCGAAAGAGTTGAAAAAATTACCAAACTTTTATTTATATGTAGATGAATTCCAATCTTTTGCAAACAAAAGCTTTGCCGACATTTTGTCAGAGGCCAGGAAATACAAATTGAGTTTAAATATTACTCACCAATACATTGAGCAGATGGCCGATGAGGTGCGAGCAGCGGTGTTTGGCAACGTGGGCACAATGATTGCTTTTCGTGTCGGCTCGTTCGATGCTGAAGTGCTGGAGAAAGAGTTTGCTCCGGTGTTTACTATGGAAGATATTGTTAATCTGGGATTTGTGCAAATTTATCTCAAACTTATGATTGACGGAGTAGCATCCCAACCATTTTCGGCTACTACTTTGCCGCCAGCTCCAAAACCAGAGATTTCCTTCAGAGGGCAAGTGGTAGAAATGTCCCGCAAAGATTTTACCAAACCGAAAGCAGAAGTGGAAAAAGCTATAGCAGACTGGCACGAACCGGAAGTGAAAGTAGCAAGTAGCAAGCAGCCAGTAGCAAGGGTAGAAACTAAACCAGAAATAAAATTAGAACCAAAATCGGAATATAAACCCAGGGAACAAAATTTTGAAAAGCCCAAACCTGATCAACCCAAGTTTCAACAGCAACCTCAGAGTAAACCTGTTTTGGCTAAAGCAATAGAGGAAGCGGTGAAGCATAGAAATGAATCAAATGAACCGAAAAAAGAAACAATATCCTTAAATCAACTTAAACCAAACATTGAAAAAAGTAGAAATAAAGAGGTGTCGCCGGAACACAAAAATGCTCTTAAAGAAGCGATAGAGAAAGCAAAACTCAACGAACCGATAAAAGCGGAAGAAAAAAACAAAGAAGTGCCGGAAGAAACTTTACGTGAAATTCTGAAAGGCGAATAGTGGCTTAAATGCTTGATTTTTGGTATATTTAGGGTGTGGAAAAAACCAAAAAAATACTTATATTTTCAACCGCATATTATCCGTTTGTGGGTGGGGCAGAGGTGGCTGTAAAGGAAATTACTGACAGAGTTCCTGATATACAATTTGATTTGATTACCGCGAAATTAAAAGGCGGTCTGCCAAAATTTGAAAAAATCGGCAATATAAATGTTTATAGATTGGGAATCGGCGTTCCTATTTTGGATAAATTACTCTTGCCATTTTGGGGAGCTATAAAAACTATCCAACTCAATAACACAAATAATTACTCTGGCTATTGGTGTATGATGGTGACTTTTGCATCGGGGGCCGCATATCTCGCAAATATTTTTTCAGAAAATAAAGTCCCCATTATCTTAACTTTACAAGAAGGAGATTCGGAAGAATATATGAGAACAAAATGGTTTGGCCTGATAGATTTGTCATGGAAACTTGCTCTGGAAAGATCCTCCGAGGTTACCGTCATAAGTAATTATTTAGGAGAGAGAGCTAAAAGATTGGGGTTTCAAGGAGAGTCGGTGCTTATACCAAACGGAGTGGACACAGATCATTACTCGGAATTTTTTACAGAAGAGGAATTAAATGAACTAAGTGATAAGTTAGGCAGGAAAGAGGAAAATATAATTATGCTTATAAGCACTTCCAGATTAACTGAAAAAAACGGTATAGATATTATTATAAAATCTTTGAAATATCTCCCGGATAATTTTCATTTTTATAATTTCGGCTCCGGCCAAGATAAAAAAGATCTTATTAATCTTGCCAGTTCTCTAGGTTTGGGTTCGCGGGTTCATTTAGAAGATTATATAGAACATGATGAATTGCCTAAATATCTCAAAATTGCCGATATTTTCATCCGTCCGTCACGGTCGGAAGGGCAGGGCATATCATTTCTTGAAGCTATGGCTGCTAAATTGCCCGTTATTGCTACGCCGGTTGGCGGCATTGTTGATTTTCTCAAAGATGGCGAGACCGGTTATTTTTGTCAGCCGGAAAATCCGGAAAGTGTAGCCAAAACGGTGCAAAGAGTGATTAACGATCTAAATAAAAACCAAATAACAGAAAACGCCTACAATATGGTTTGTGAAAAATATAATTGGAATTTGATTGCCCAAAAAATGGAAGAAGTTTTCAAAAGCGTATGACTATAGAAAACAAAAAAATAATTCTAATTCAAATAAACCACTCGGAAGACCATTCTGAAAAAATTTTGCCGTTAGGCATTTTGTCTGTTGGTAGCGCTTTGAAAAAGAACGGTTTTGATGTGGAACTCATAAATATTACCGAAAAGGAAATTGACCAAACTGCAACTGCCGTTATAGACAAAAAACCGTTTTGTGTCGGTTTGTCCGTAATGACCGGACGTCAAACATTGTATAGCGCCAAATTATCACAAAAAATAAAAGCTGGCTCAAATTTACCTGTTATTTGGGGCGGTATTCATCCGTCACTTTTGCCTGAGCAATGTTTGTCTGAAAATTATATAGATTATGTGATTATTGGTGAAGGTGAAGAAACTATAATTGAGTTTTTGAATAAATTACAAAAAGGAGAAAATTTAACAGATGTTTTGGGATTGGGATATAAAGAAAAGTTTGAGGTCAAAATAAATCAAGCCAGGCCTTTTATAAAAAATTTAGACCAGTGGCCTCTGGATTTTTCTCTGCTTGATATGGATAAATATTTATTTAAATTGGGTGAATTCAAAAGGGTTATAGCTTATAAAGCCAGCCGTGGCTGCCCATTTAATTGCGCTTTTTGTTATAACAAGGCTTTCAATCAAAGCCGGTACAGAGACTGGTCTATGGAACATGTGATAACAGACATGGAGTTTTTGAAAAAAAAATATAACATAGATGCCGTTAAGTTTTATGACGATAATTTTTTTGTAAACAAAAGTCGCGCTCTGGAGATTTTAAAAAAGATTAATTTGCCGGCTCATCTTGAGGTCAGGATAGATATGATAGATGATGAACTGGCGAAAGAACTGAAAGATCGCAAAGTATTTGACCTGCTTATCGGTGCCGAAGCGGGGAGTGACAGAATTTTATCAATGATTAATAAAAGAATTACCGTTGAGCGTATTTTTTCTGCTGTGAAATCCCTATCCAAATTTAATGTGCCGGCTTGCTATTCCGTTATCGTCGGCCTGCCTAGCGAGACCAAGGGGGAATTTGAAGCCACGATAGATTTGCTGTACAAGATATACAAAATTCATCCGGAGGCCACTTTCACTCTCGGAGCTTATATGCCTTATCCGGGGTCTATAATGTATGACATGGCAATAAAAGCCGGTTTTAAACCGCCATCAAAAACCGAGGATTGGGGCAAAATGGACCGTTTCCGCAAAGATTTTTCTTCACCTTGGATAGACGGCGGGCAGGTCTGGGTTATTAGAGAATGTTTTAAATTGTTGAAATTTAAATTGGGACCGATAAATAAAATTTTTGAACTCAGAATCAAGCATCGATTTTTTGCTTGGCCGATCGATATTTATCTTGTAGAATGGCTGTCTGGCTTGGCCATCGAAGAGAAGAATTGGTTTGGCAGACTGCTAAGGGGTGTATATAAATTTATAAAATGATAATCAATATTAATTTTAATAAAGGCAAACAACTCTCGGGTAGAGTTTACCCGGAGTTTTTTGCAATAAACAAGGAGGATACGGTTTTGAATGTTGGCTGTGGAGACGGTGTTCAGGCGGTTATCTACGGGGGTAATTATAAAAAGATGGTCGGGGTTGATTTGAATACGGACAGATTAAATATGTCTAAATCGATAAAAGAGTATTTTCCTTTTGAAACCATCTGCGCCAATGTGGAAGCAATACCGCTTACAGACACTTTTGATAAAATAATCGCGATAGATATAGTTGAACATGTTCAAAACCCTCAAAAAATGTTGGGTGAAGTCTATAGATTATTAAAAGATGGCGGACAACTTCTTATAACTTTTCCCACGATGCACGACAGATGGGAAAACTTTTTTAGATTTGTCGGCCGTAAAATTCTCAGACGCAAAGGAAAGACCATAATCACAAAAGAATGGAATCCAGATGCTCATGCCTCAGATTTTAAGTTGAAAAAATGGTTTGAACTGATGAATAACGGAGGCTTTGAACTGATTAAATATAGGGCAAGTTCTATGTTTCCTCCGCTTCACTACCTGGGTATTCCAAAGTTTTGGTTTTCTAACAACATAATTCACACTATTGATAAGTTTATTTGCGAACAACCGGTATTTAGGGATTATGGACAAGCGGCGGTTTGTGTTTTTAAAAAGAAAAATTATGACTAAAATATCAATCAATCAAGAGTGTATAGGATGCAACTTTTGCGAAAGTTGCGCCCCGACAATATTTCAAGTTGACCAAACGGATTTTAAATGCAAACTGAAAAAGGAAGGTAATTTTTCGCCTGAAGAACTGAAACAGATTAAAGAAGCGGCTGACGGTTGTCCCGTTAATGCAATTGAGTTAAATGAACAATAAGAAAATTTTAATCACCACCGGCATATATCCGCCCCAAATAGGCGGTCCGGCTCAATATGCCAAAAATCTCAAAGAGGCGCTTGAGAAAATCGGCTATACCGTGAGAGTTAAAACTTATGGAACAGAGAATAAACTGCCCACAGGCATCAGGCATTTATTTTTCTTTTTCAAAATATTTTTTCAAGTTGCAAAAAGCGAAGTTGTTTTTATTTTAGATACTTTTAGCGTTGGGTGGCCAACCATTCTGGCTTGCAAAATTTTTGGCAAAAAGGGGATTATAAGGACCGGCGGAGATTTCTTGTGGGAAGAATATGTGGAAAGAACAGGCAAAAAAGTTTTATTGAGGAATTTCTATAATACGGAGATCCCGTACTTCTCTTTAAAAGAAAGAATTATCTTTAAACTAACCAGATGGGCTCTGAAAAATACTTCAAAAATTATTTTTTCCACAAATTGGCAAAGAGGTATTTTTATCAAGGGCTACGGTCTTAAAAAAGAAAATACCTGTATAGTTGAAAATTATTATGGACCAAAAGAATCAGATAATGATTTTGAATCGAAGACATTTATTGCTTCAACACGTAATTTGGTATGGAAAAATCTTGATGTTTTAAAAGGCATTTTTGAAAGAATTAAGCTCGGACATCCTGAAATAGCACTTTTTACCGACAATCTTCCCTACGGTCAATTTATGGATAAAATAAGGGGTTCTTATGCCGTAATATTGGCTTCAATCGGGGATATAAGCCCCAATATGATTACAGACGCCATAAGGTTAAACAGGCCTTTTATATGTACCAAGGAAGTCGGTATTTACGAAAGAATCAAAGATGCCGGAATTTTTGTTAATCCCCTAAACGAAAAAGAAATTGAAGAAGCGGTTTTGAATTTATTGACAGAAGACGGTTATAAAGAAGCTAAAGCAAAAGTCAGAAATTTCAATTTCACGCATACCTGGGACGAAATAGTGCATGAATTTTTAGAAGTAGCTGAAAAAATAAAATGAAAGTTATATCAATAGGCACGGATAGGAAAATATTTGAAAAAAATTCTGATGTTCAGCAAAGGCTTATAGAATATGGGAAATTTTTTGATGAAATGCACGTGATTGTATTTAACAAACGAGACACGAAGAATGAGATAAAAATTACGAAAATAAGTGAAAATGTTTGGGCCCATCCAACAAACTCAAACAGCAAGCTGTTTTATGTTTGGGATGCATTTAAAATCTGCAAAAAAGTTTATAGTAATGATTTCATAGTAACTGTAGGCGATTCTTTTGAAACAGGTATGGTTGGTGTTTTGACAAAACTTTTTTTAGGGTTGCCTCTTCATGTACAAGTGCACACCGATTTGATGCATAAGTATTTTAGAAACTTGTCTGTTTTAAACAAGCTTCGTTTTTTTGTGTCCGAATTTGTTTTAAGATACGCCGATAGGGTGAGAGTAGTTTCAGAAAGGATCAAGCAGTCCATAGAACAATTTTCCAAAAATATTGATGTCTTGCCTATACAAACAAAATTGAAAGAAGAAAAGATTGAAAGATTGAAAGATTGGGAAAACATAAAAAATATTCTGACAGTGTGCAGATTGGAAAAAGAAAAAAATTTAGAAACAGCAATTAAAGCTTTCAAAACTATTTCTGAAAAATTTCCAGAGGCCGTCTTTGCAATTGTTGGTGATGGTAGTGAACGAGAAAATCTTGAAAAATTTGTAGTAAAATTGGGATTGGAAAACAAAGTGGTTTTTGCTGGATGGCGAGACGATTTGGAAAAATATTATAGAAACGCGGATATTTACATTTCAACTTCTTTGTACGAGGGGTACGGTATTTCAACTGTAGAGGCTGCTTATTTTGGAAAGCCCTTAATTCTTTCCGAAACTGGAGTGGCCGGAGAAATTTTCAAAGATGGGGAGTCGGCTTTGGTTTGTGATGCTAAAGATACGGCTTGTTTTGCTAAAAATATTTTAAAAATTTATCAAAACAAAAATTTAGCTCAAAAAATGGGACAATCTGCAAAATTAGCAGCAGATAAACATTTAAATTCGGGAGTAAATTATTTCAGAGAATATGCCGATTCTGTTTTAAAAACAGCTGAAAGTTTCAAGAAAAGAGGTTTTGTTGCAAGGTTTCTTGATTTCAAAAAAACATTTTGGCATTCCTTCATATTTTTACGTTATTTGGTTTGCGGAGTTACTGCGGCGGTTGTAAATATAAGCTCACTTTATGTTTTTACGGAAACTGCAGGTATCTGGTACCTGTATTCTTCTATTTTAGCGTTCTTTTTGGCTCTTATCGTAAGTTTCTCACTGCAGAAATTTGTGGTTTTTAAGGATAATGGAATGGAAAAAATGCATCATCAGTTTTCCAAATTCTTTGTAATCGCGGTTTTGGGGGTGGCGACGAACACTATTTTGGTGTTTGTTTGTGTTGAAGCTTTGGGTGTTTGGTATATTTTGTCGCAAATAATTGCTGGTATTTTCGTAATGTTCCAAAATTTCGCCTTTTACAAACTTTTTATATTTAATAAATAATAAATGAGACTTTTAATTATTACTCAAAAAGTTGATAAAGAAGATCCGATTTTGGGCTTTTTCCATAATTGGATTCTGGAGCTTTCAAAAAAATTTGAAAAAATATCAGTTATTTGCCTGGAAAAGGGGAATTATAATCTACCCCAAAATGTCAGAGTATTTTCTTTGGGTAAAGAATCCGGCAGAAGCAAAATAAAATATGTAAATAATTTTCTAAATTTAATTCTTGGCTTACATAAAGAGTATGATTCTGTTTTTGTGCATATGAACCAAGAGTATATTTTGCTGGGCGGATTTATCTGGAAAATTTTGAGAAAGAAAATTTATTTTTGGCGTAATCATCAATATGGAAATTTGTTGACCCAAATTGCCATCTGGTTTTCTAATAAAGTCTTTTACACTTCCAAATTTGCTTTTGTAACTAGATACAAAAAAGCATCTGTTATGCCGGTGGGTGTGGACATTGAAAGTTTTAAAGTTTTAAAGATTGAAAGATTAAAAAACTCAATTTTGTTTTTGGGTAGGATTGGCACCATCAAAAAACCGGACATTTTAATTGAAGCATTGGATATATTAAATAAAAAAAGAATTGATTTTAATTGCGATTTTTATGGAGATCCGCAATCGAAGGACGAAGAATACTATAATTTTCTAAAAAACAAAATTAAAGAATTTGGATTAAATAATAGGGTTAATTTCTATAAAGCGGTGCCAAATTATGAGACGCCAAAAATTTATAATGAACACGAAATTTTTGTTAATCTCACACCAACTGGTAGTTTTGATAAAACTATTTTAGAAGCGGCTGCTTGCGGCTGCATACCGATTATTGCAAATGAATCACTATCGGGAGAAATAGATAAAAGAATGATTTTAGAGAACGACAAACCGGAGAGTGTTGCAAAAACAATAGAATTTTGGCTCAATGTAAGCAATGAAGAAAGAGTTGAAGCTTCAAAAAAACTCCAAAAATACGTTTTGGAAAATCACAGTTTAAGTGCTTTAATTGAAAGGCTATGTATCACAATAAAAAAATAAGCGTGGTTATACCCACCTATAACGAAGCAGAAAGCATAAAGGGAGTGATAGAGGAGTTTTTTAAAACCGGTTTGGTTGATGAAGTGGTGGTGGTTGATAATAATGCTCTAGGAAATACAGCAGAAGAAATAAAAAAGACTAAGGCGGTCTATGTGAAAGAAAGCGAAAAGCAAGGATACGGTTATGCTTTAATGAGGGGCATGCTTGAGGCGAAAGGGGATATTGTGGTAATGGTTGAGGCTGACGGCACTTTTTTACCGAAAGATATTGAGAAACTTTTGTCTTACAGTGATGAATTTGACGCGGTACTCGGTACTCGTACCTCGCGTTCGGCTATCTGGTCCGGAGCCTTTATGCCCTTCCCGGTGCGTTTCGGCAACTGGCTTTGGGCGAAAATAATTGAAGTTTTGTTTAATGGGCCGGTTTTGACAGATGTTGGCTGTACTTATAAATTGATTTCTAGAAAGGCTCTTGAAAAAATAAAACCACTCTTCCCGATGTCGAAAGGCGATGGCAAGTTTTCTCCTGAACTTATGATCTGGCTTATAAAGAAAAATATTTCTTTGATAGAAATCCCTGTTATTTTTAAAGAAAGGGTGGGGCAGTCAACTTATACCGGCAGTACTTGGAAAGCCGCCAAATTGGGTATCAAGATGTTGCCCCTGATTATAAAGTATAAATTTAAAAAAATATAAATGAACACAAAAAAGGAAAAAATAATCTTATTTTCCATTTTTATTTTAGCCATCTTTCTAATTACATTTCAATATACTGATACTCCAAGAGTCTGGATTGACGAGGGAGTATATACAAGTATTGCAAGAAGCGTAGCGGAAAGCGGAGTATTCGGGTTGCAGACTGAGCCGGGGAGTTTCTTTCAATTTGGAGCTTTGCTTACAACTAACTATCCTGCTATTTTTCCCGTGGCGGCATCCATCAAACTTTTGGGTACAGGTGTATGGCAGGCTCGTTTGCCTATGATGCTTTACATGTTTGCCCTAGTTATCATTTTTTATTTATACACTAAAAAGAAATACGGTTTTTATCCTGCGATTTTGTCGGTTTTGATGCTCATTTCCTTTTCTCCTTTTTATGGCAACGGCCGGCCCGTCCAAGGAGAAGTTCCGGGGCTGGTCTTTTTATGCTTGGGAGCCGTGATGCTTTTGTATTTTGAAGGAACCAATTTTGAAAATAAAAAATTTGCCGTGTTGGCAGGCCTGTCTTTAGGATTGGCCGCAGCCACTAAACCCATTTATTTGCTTCTGCTTTGTGCAATCCTGCCCCTCTCTCTATTTTTTTGGATTAAGAAAATTAAGAATAAAAAAAATATATTGATACTCTTATTGGCGTTTATCGTTCCAATATTTTTTTGGTTCGTGATAAATTTTCCGACTCTGGATTCAATTACAAAAATTATTCCAACGATGATTTTGCAATCCGGTAATAACAGCGCATCTTCTCTGTCTGGCACGTCTTTGCCACTTACAGAGACCGTTTCCGCAAATTTATTTAGATTTGTAAGCGAATCCACTCCCATACTTTTCACCTTTCTTTTTATTGCATCGATTTTTTTCTTCGGGCTAAAATACTTTAAAAAAGATAAATCAGATTTCAGTATATCCGAATTTATTTTGTTTTTTTTCATATTATTCAATTGGCTCGGTTACCTTATCGGGACAGGCTGGTATCGCTACTTTTTCCCGGCCAATATTTTGCTGTATTTATTTTTTCCGATAGCCGTCATAGCTTTTGCAAAAACAATCAGTAATGGATATGTGAAAAAAATCGCGATGCTTGTTCCCGCAGTTTTAATACTGTTTCAGTTTTATCATTTAATTTTTCTTTCCGACACCTCCTTTTTTGTCTCGTATACTAGAAATATTACCCTTTTTCGGGCATTATCTGCTGTATCCCCGACCCAGAAAGTCTTTTTTTACAATTCTCCGGAAGCGGTGGTTTTTTTGGAAGGAAATAATTATTCTCAATACATCGCTTTTTCGGGGTTGTTTGAAGCGGGGGACAAAAACGCCCTAACTTACACAACAAATGATTTTATTTTGACGGGAAACGATCCTAAATATGCAGATGTTGTTTCTCCTTGTTACACAAAAAAAGAATTTGATCGTTATTTTTTATTTCAAAAGACGATTAACTGCAAAAACAAAAAATGAAGTTTATTTTTTATCTAAAAATCCAAGAAAAAATCTGAATCCCTTAAGGTATCTTTTTATATCTTCCCAGCTATTTATTTTTTTTAACCGGCCCCAAATATATTTTGGCCGAAGATAAAATTCTTTCATGGCCATCTTTTCCATCGCCTCAATTTCTTCCTTGTTTTTGTAGCCATATGGCACGAAAACCGCATTCCAGATATTGTATTCGGAAAAATTTTTATTCAAGATTCCATATTTGGGCGCTTCTTCAAAAAGTTTCGTCCCTGGATAAGGAGTGGTGATGCAAAACTGGGCATAATCGGGATTTAATTTTTTAGCAAAAGCTATCGTCTTTTTCGCCATTTCTGGAGTCTCTCCGGGCAGAGCAATCATAAAAGATGCTCTGATTTCTATACCAACCTTCTTACAAAGCATATTGGCGATTTCTATCTGTTTAAGGGTTGTCCCTTTGCCTATGTTGTTTAAAAGTTCCTGACATCCCGACTCGTAGCCGAAAAAAATATTCCAACAACCCGCTTTTCTCATGCGACGGAGCATTTCTTCGTCAACGCAGTCAACCCGTGAATAGCAAGTCCAGGTAATATCAATTTTGTCTTTAATTAATAAATCGCAAAATTCGTATATCCATTTTTTATTGGCCGTCATCATGTCATCCCAAAAAGATATTTCTCTGATGCCGTAATTTTCCATTACATGCCGGATTTGTTCCACCACTCTTTTAGGACTCATAGCTCTGATTTTTCTGCCAAAAACGGAGTTGTTGGAGCAAAAACTGCAATTAAATGGACATCCTCTTATAACCACCATGTTTATCACAGGTGTCCTTTTATATTGGTTGGCTAGGGGAATATATTTATTCATCGACAAAAGATCCCAGGCGGGGAATGGCAGTTCGTCCAGATTTTGAATCAACTCTCTTGGGGGCGTGATCACAATTTCTTTTCCGTGCCTGAATACGATTCCTTTTACGCTAGATAGAATATTGTAATTATTTAAAAATACATTTTTACTCCAAGTGCTGTTTTTGTATTTACTGATTATTTCTTCGGCCGTAAGCTCTCCCTCTCCGTAAACAATTAAATCAAAACAATCATTCTGTTCCAATATTTCCCTCGGTAAAATCGTGGCGTGATGTCCGCCCAAAATAATTAAAATTTCCGGCTTTCTTTTTTTCATTAGATCGGCAAATTCGACTGCTCGGTGAAAATTCGGAGTCAAGGCCGAAAGCCCTATGATTTTGGGGTCATACTCAAGCGCTTTTTCAACCATTTGATCAGTTGAAAAATCTTCGGTCACGCCGTCAATCAAACCGACTTTAACTCCTTTTTCTCTGAGATAAGAAGAAAGCTGGGCGATTCCCAGGGGCGGCAAATTACCGCCGGTACCTTTTCCCACATTTCTGACGTATCTTTCGCTAACGGAAATTGGAGGATAAATAAATAAAATATCCATACTACTCATAATAAAATGACTTCTTCATATCTTTGCAAATAAGTATGGCATATAATACCATATTATAATGTCAAAAAATATGCTTTCCATTATCATTCCGGCGTACAACGAGGAATACCGTATAACTAGGACTTTGTTGGATATCAAAAACACCCTGTCCGGACAATTCTTTGATTACGAAATTTTAGTGGTGAATGACGGCTCTTTGGATAATACCGTTTTTGTCGTGGAAAAGTTAAAAAAACAAATTCCTAAGCTTCGTTTAATCGATAACAATAAAAATCACGGCAAAGGCTTCGCAGTTAAGGAAGGTATGCTTAAAGCCTCTGGTGATTTTCGGTTATTTATGGATGCTGATAATTCCACAAAAGTTTCGGAAATTATAAAAATACTCCCTTATTTTGCCCGGGGTTTTGATATTATTATAGGTTCCAGGCGTCTCCCTGACTCTAAAGTTGTAATTGAACACAATTGGGTGAGAGACTTCCTGGGTTCTGTTTTCAGAATGCTTGTTCGCGTAATTGTTCCTTTGGGGGTTACCGATTCACAGTGTGGTTTTAAAATTTTTACAAAAAAGGCGGCAAATATGATATTCCCAGAACAGTCTGTACTTGGTTGGGCTTTTGATGTGGAGATTTTGGCTATTGCCAGAAAAAATAAATTAAAGATAAAAGAGGTTCCCGTTGTCTGGGAAAATAATGCAGACAGCCAAATGAATTTTTCCGGTATGGTCAAATCCTTTTTTGAAATTATTAAAATCAGACTGAAGTTATGGAGAATAAAATGACGAGATGGCTTCGCACAAGCGAGAAGGTTTTACCGGTTATTTTGGTGTTAGTTTTTATTTTAATGCGCTTGCCGGCAACTCATTCTCCTTATCACCAAGATGAATATAAATGGGTGCAATATTCTCATCCGGAAATAACACTACCTGGTACGGTACCTCATCCGCCGTTAACAGAATTTATCTATGCTGGTTCTTTGGGGCCTTTGGTTGGCGATGATAATTTTAGATTAATACCACTTGTTTTTGGTTTGATTAATCTGCTCCTTATTTTTTATCTGGCAAAAATTATTTTTGACCGGAAAGCCGCATTCTGGGTGGCTCTACTTTTTACCGTTTCTTTTTATTCCGTTCTGGCCTCTCTTATGGTAGATGTGGATGGGGCAGTAATGCCGGCGTTCTTTTTAGTTATGTGTATCGGCTATTTCAAATTAAAAAGAACGAATTTTCAATTTTCAATTTCCAATTTTCAAAACTGGATTTGGTTGGCGCTGATAATAGTCGGAGCGGTCGGAGGGTTTATGGTAAAAGTCAGCGGTATTCTGCCAATTTTCGCTTTATTTTTGGATTTTTCTATAGAAAAAGGCGTTTTTTCTGATAAAAAGAGAATTCTTAAATATGCGGGTCTGGGGTTATTGGGGCTTATTGGTTTGGTTGCGGTTTTGTTTTTGGCAAGGTTTGTTTTTCCGTTCTTCAACCTGGAGTATTCGTTCAATTATTGGAAACATTTTTGGACCGCATCCAGTTTTTTTAATAGGGGATGGATGCAGACTTTTATCCAATTTGCTAAGGCTATAATGTATACCTCGCCCCTATTGCTCTTGCCGGTATTTTTTATAGATAAAGAAATTTGGCGAAAACTTAGGCCCTTCTTTTTCTTTATTTTCATCGGTCTCGCATTCTATCTTTTTGCTTTTGATTTTTCTATCGGGGCGCTGGACAGATATTTCCAATTTTTAGTAGTACCTCTTTGTATTATTTCGGGGGCCGTATTCGCGAAAATATTTGGAAGCAAAGAAATAAAGTTAAAAAAAGAAGATTTTATTATTATATCCATAATAGCAATTTCAATTTTTGCTCTTCAGTTTTTCAATCATGTTGCGCCGCCACTTCATCCTAAGACGGAATGGATAAGCAGATTCTTTTCTTTTAAGTGGAATTTCCTTTTCCCCTTTACCGGCGGATCCGGGCCTCTGGGTTTTTATATTTCTTTTCTTTTTTTGGCCATACTATATATTTGTTCTATTGTTCTTGCGATTGCAATATTTATTAAAAAAGAGCTGAAGCAGAAAGTTTTCGTCGCAATTTTAATCATAGGTCTGATTTACAATTTTTCTTTTATCGAAGAATATCTTTTTGGCAAAATAAACGGTTTTGCTCCTAAATTGCTTTACGATGCCACGGAATTTATAAAAAACAATCCTGATATAAAAGCCGTAACGGTTTATAATGATAACGGAGGTTATGAAATAATGAAAATCGGGAAGTATAGAAGAAGGCTTTATACCAGCCCCGCTTTTGATGTAAATCAGAAAATAGCCACCTTAAATGCGACCAAAGATTATTACCTGGAAATAAATATTCCACGGATAGACCCAAACAGCGTTTTCAGGAAATATTTTGATTCATGCAATATTGTTTATAAGCAAACTGACCGTTATATTTCTGCCATTGTTTACGATTGTAGAAATGCAACCAATTTATGAAAAAAGTTTTATTGATTTATCCGACAAGTTCCATAGAAGCATTTTCACGTTCTAAAATTAGCGTTGCTATTCCGCTTATTCCCTATATTTCTTTAGCCAGTTTGGCTGGCGCCTTGCTTGCGGCAAAACAAGAAGTAAAAATTTTGGATTTGAGCGCTTCTTCCGAACCGGAACAAGAGTTTTATTCCATTATAAATGATTTTAAGCCGGATTATGCGGGTATAAGTTTTACCAGCGCCCTGAGTAAGGAAGCGGGCGAATTGGCGAAGAAAATTAAAGAGATAGATCAAAAGATTGTGGTGATTGGGGGCGGGGTTCATGCTACTACATTGCCGGAAGAAACATTAAAAAAATACGATTTTGACATAGCGGTAGTTGGTGAAGGTGAAGAAACTATAGTTGAGATAGTCAATGGTAAAAATCTAAAGGATATTTTAGGCATTGTTTATAAAGACAAAGATGGGATTCATTCCAATTCTCGCCGGCCGCTCATTGCAAATTTGGATGATTTACCTATGCCCGCTTGGCATCTTTATAATCTGTCCAAATACCATACCCCAAGGATTAATGCCAGAAAAAACCCGGTAGGAGCGATAGAAACAAGTCGAGGGTGTCCTTTCGGTTGCTGTTTTTGCAATAAAACTGTTTTTGACAAAGTTTTTAGAGCCAAGTCGCCGAAGCGGGTCGTTGATGAAATGGAAGCAATGTTAAGCCTTGGTTTTAAGGAAATTCACATCTGGGAAGATGGTTTTTCAACCAATTTGAATAGAGCCAAAGATATTTGCCGTCTGATTATAAAGAGAGGGCTGCACTTTCCTTGGAATATATATAACGGAATGAGAATAGACCGTTTGGATGAGGAGTTGTTAAGGCTTCTGAAAGAGGCGGGGTGTTACCGCACCAGTATCGGTGTTGAGTCTGGCAATGAAAAAGTTTTGTCCGGTTTGGGCAAAAATATTACTTTGAATCAGATAAGAAGGTCAGTAAAACTTATAAAAAAATCCGGTGTTGAATCGCTGGGGTTTTTTATGGTTGGTTTGCCGGGGGATACCGAAGAATCTATGCGGGATACTATTAATTTTGCCAAGGAACTGAATCTTGATTTAGCCAAGGTGGGGATTTTGATGCCTCTCCCCGGGACGCCTGTTTTTGCGGATTGGGATAAAAAAGGGCTTATTGTTTCCAAAGATTGGTCAAAGTATATTTTCCACGCAGATATTAGTCCTGTTTATAAACACCCCAATTTGGATTACAAAACAATTCGCCGGTATTACGATAAGTTTTATCAGGAACTTTATCTCAGCCCCAAATTCATTGCAAAAAGATTGTGGCGCGGATTGAAAACCGGCGATGTTATATGGGATGCTTATTATTTTTTAAAAACATTACCACATGGATGGTTCTCAAAAAAAGAATAAAAAGGCTGTTATCATAGGCGCAGGACCGGCTGGTCTGGCCGCAGGATACGAACTCAGTAAGCATGGGGTCGAAACTGTTATTTTGGAAAAAAGCGATTCCGTCGGTGGCTTAGCCAGAACTATCGAACATGAAGGATATCTTTTTGATGTCGGTCCTCATCGTTTTTATACCAAGAGCAAGATAGTGGGGGATTTGTGGCAAAACCTTCTGGGGCCGGATTTTTTAATTGTTCCTCGGTTGACCAGAATTTTTTACCGCAAAAAATTTTTTTCTTATCCGGTTAAACCTTTTCAAGTTTTGTTGAATTTGGGGCCAGTGACCAGTGCCTTGGTTATGATAAGTTACATAAAATCCAAAATTTCCCTCCGCAATCTCAAGCCCAAAACTTTTGAAGAATGGATAACAAAAAATTTCGGTTCGCGTCTCTTTGAAATGTTTTTTAAAACTTATACCGAAAAAGTGTGGGGTATTCCTTGTGATCAAATCGGCGCGGAATGGGCGTCGCAAAGAATTAAAAACTTGAGCTTCTGGTCAACCCTGTGGAACGCTTTTGGCAGCATAAAAGGCAAAGATGTCAAAAGTTTGATTGAAGAGTTTAATTATCCCAAGTACGGCGCGGGTATGATGTATGAAAAAATGGCGGAAGAAATAAAAAAAAATGGCGGGCAAATCCTATTTGGCGAAGATGTCAGCTCAATTGAATACAAAGATAATCAAATAATTTCTGTAACCAGCCGTGGAGCGATTGGCGGGAATAAAAAATGGCAAGCGGGTTATTTTTTTTCCAGTATGCCCATGACCGAGCTGGTTAAAAAAATGTCACCTATACCTTTGCCGGAAATTGGTAAAGCTGCAAATAGTCTTTATTTTCGGTCTCATATAGCGGTTAATTTGATAGTAAAAAAAGCAAATCCTTTCCCCGATAATTGGATATACATACACGAACCTGATATAAAAATGGCGAGACTGTCTAATTTCAAGAATTTTTCAAAGCATATGTCCAAAGATGACAATACTCCGGTCTGCTGTGAATATTTTGTTTTTAAAGATGATGAAATGTGGCGTAAATCAGATGAAGAACTTAAAATTTTGGCCTCTAATGAACTGGAAAAATTGGGTTTTTTGGAGGAAGGCGATGTTGTGGGGGGATTTGTGGTCCGTGAAGAGTTTGCATACCCGACTTATTACATAGGGCACAAAAAACCTTTTGAAATGATTAAAAATTTTTTCAGGAAGTTTAAAAATATTACACTTATAGGACGAGGAGGCACGTACCGTTATAACAATCAGGATCACTCTTTGGAAATGGGAATCTTGGCCGCCAGGAGTATTATTGAGAGCAAGGAATATGATTTGGATAAAATAGGGGACGAGCAAGAATATTATGAAGAACATAAAGGATAGAAATAAAATTCTGGCTTTGATTTTTATCACGCTGGCTATTTATCTGCCTTTTTATTTTTGGACTATCAAAACAGCTGATCTTCAGACTGCAAATGGTTCTGCTGTTGTATTACCAGTTGTGGGAGAAGATTCTTTGGAATATAAGATATTGGCGGAAAATATGATTTCAGCTAAACAATTCTCATTGGATTCATTAGCGCCTTCTGTACTAGAGACCTTTCGTACGCCAGGTTACCCTCTTTTCCTGGCTTTTTTTAAAACAATTTTTAATAATTATTGGCTGGCGACACTTGTTCAGATCATGCTCACGGCTTTGACGGCTGTCATTATCTTCAAAATCGGCCAAAAAATATTCAATTGGCAAACCGGATTTGTCGCCGCTCTTCTCTATATAATCGAGCCGTCTGTCATTATGCAAAGCATCCTCGTTTTATCGGATAATTTGTTTATGTTTTTATTTATACTCTTTATCTATCTCCTGTTTTTTGCGGAGAAACATCATGCCTGGTTCATTGCCGGTTCGGCTGGGGCCGTACTGGGAGTGGCCACTTTGGTCAGGCCGGTTTCGGTTTTCATACTCATTCTTCTTGCCCCGTTATATTGGCTGATTGAAAAGAAAAATATTCCTATTAAAAAAATAATACTTGTATTTGGTACTGTTGCAGTGTGTTATTTGGTAGTGGTCGTACCTTGGATGGCCAGGAATTATAAAGTGAGTCGTGTTTTCAACATCTCTTCTTTGATCGCTTTTAACCCGATTTATTACAATGTGCCGGATTTTTTGTCTTCTAAATCAAGCAAGAGTCCGGATTATTTCAGAGCGCAGCTTATAGGCGAAGCGGGTGATCTTTCGGAGAGGGAGTTGCGTTCGCTTTCAAATTCAGACAGGATTTTGGCAGTCGCTTTAAAATATATAAAAGAAGATCCTGTCGGCTATTTAAAATTCCATTTGATTAAAACTCCACCCTTCTTCTTTTCGTCAAGTATAAAAACTTTTCAAGATTTTTCCAGCCGGCTTCTTCCGAGCAATAAAATATCTTCCGATATTCAAACCCATAAAGCCATTCTTTCCGATCTTTTTGCTAAAGGGCAGTTTGTGGATATGTTTGGTGTCATTATGAAATCAGCCTGGTACATCACTTTTGAGAGAATATTGTGGTTAGTAATATTATTTTTATCTTTTGTTCCCTTGTTATTTAAGAAACAAAGATTGTATGCTGTTCTTTTTCTTTCCTTAATTTTTTATTTCGCTCTGCTTACTGGCCCGGTGGCTTATGCCAGGTACAGGTTGCCGGCCGAACCTTTCATGTTTCTTTTGGCATCAATTGGAGGAGCTATGATAATAAAATATTTATATGGTATTCTGGTAATTATGAGAAAGACTCTGGGAGTGTTTACTGACAAAAATTCAGGCATATTTCACCGTTTTACGGATTTTTTTCGGGGTATCTTCATTAACACAACTGAAGACAAACGCCCCAAAATACTCATAACCGGCGGATTGGGTTTTATTTTCTCGCACGTTACGGAATATTATGTGAAAAAAGGATGGAACGTCGTTGTTATAGACAACCAATCGGAAGGCTCGCACCCGGAAATCATAGACGGATCTTTTAAATATCACAATTTTCACGTTGCAGATCCTAAAGTGGTTGATATTATTCTTAGAGAAAATCCGGATTATGTGATACACGCTGCGGCCATATCTG
The DNA here is from genome assembly GCA_964361905.1 of uncultured Candidatus Saccharibacteria bacterium. Lineage (GTDB taxonomy): Bacteria > Patescibacteriota > Minisyncoccia > Phycocordibacterales > WO2-35-19 > WO2-35-19. The sequence goes on from CAYICK010000001.1 coordinate 29,107, forward strand.
ATGTAGACTATTCTATTCGCGAATCGTATAGGACGCTCAAAAAAAATATAATGATGAATATAAATGTTTTTGATGCCTGCAGGCAATTAAAAAATTTGAAGAAGTTTATTTATGTGGCAACGGATGAAGTCTATGGAGAATGCGATCACAAAAAAAGAGAAGATGAGGTCATGTCTCCCAGAAATCCATATTCATGTTCAAAAGCGACAGGCTCTCTCATAAGGATTGCTTACGATAGTACTTATTCAGAGTTGAAGAACAAAACAGCAGAGACAAGATTTTGCAATGTATTTGGTCCAAGGCAGGATGAAAGGAAAATAATGGGGGCGATAAAAAAATCTTTAAAAACGGGCGACTCCATTCCGCTTCATAATGAAGGTACGGGTTTCCGCGAATATATTTACGTCAAAAATATACCGCCGGCAGTTGATTTGATTTTGGAAAAAGGCAATCAAGTTTATAATGTAACTCTGAATAATGGCTATACTGTGAGGCAACTCTTGCAAAAAGTTGAGGAGGTAACCGGCAACAAAATAAATACTTACTCAAATAACCGACCAGGTATGGATATGAAATATCAAATGGACAACTCGCGCATATTGGGTCTTGGCTGGGAACCTCTCTATACGTTTGAAGAAGGATTAAAAGAATATTTATTATCATGATTAAATTATTTAAACCGTATGTTTCTTGGTGGTCCGTGTGGAATGTCGTCAAAGTGCTCCGAGGCACTCAGCTCGCTGAAGGCCCGTTGGTTAAAGAATTTGAGAGACAATTTGCCGAAAAGTTCGGATTGTCCAATGTGTTAGCGGTCAATTCCGGCACAGCGGCGCTTGAACTTGCTTATGAAGTTGCCGGCATAGGTCCGGGAGATGAAGTGGTCACCACGGTATTCACTTGCACAGCTACCAATATTCCGCTTATTCACCGCGGAGCAAAAATTATTTTTGCCGATATTGATTCTGATTTGAATATTTCCGTTGAAGATGTAAAGAAAAAAATTACACCCAAAACCAAAGCTATTGTTTTTGTTCATTTTGGCGGTAACAACAGGGGATTGAAAGAATTACTTGAAATTGCAAAAGAAAAGAAAATAATTTTGATAGAAGATGCCGCTCAAGCCGTAGGCTCCGATTTTTGGGGAAAAGCCGATTTTACTTGCGTATCTCTGCAAGCTATAAAAGCGCTGACCTCGGGCGACGGCGGGATGCTTGCTTGCAAAAACATAGAACATTATAAAAAAGCAAAAAGATTGCGCTGGTTCGGGTATGACAGAGATGAGAAACAAAAAAAAGGCGACACGGACCTGCTTGAAGCCGGCTATAAATATCATATGAACGATATCACTGCCGCTATCGGACTCGGTAATATGAAAGTAATAGGTAAGATAATAGATCACAGAAAAAAATTGATTGAAGCTTATAAAAGCCACGGCATCAAGGCTTACCCGTGGTTTGCCGTGGTGATGACGAATCGCCGTAAGGAACTTATCGCCTATCTCAAAGAGAATGGGGTAGAATCCGGCATGCACCATTACAGGAATGACCAATACACTATATTTGGCGGCAGAAAAGCATTCCTAAATATGGACGCGCTGGAAAATGATTATTTGCTTTTGCCTCTGCATATGGATGTATCGGTTAGTGACGTTTCTATGATCGCAAACCTTATTAAAGAGTTTAATAGTAAAAAATAATATGAAAAAAATTGCAGTAATCGCAGGTGGGTGGCATTTTCCAATAGGATTTTTTGAGCAGATTGCAAACCAAAAAATTCCGGCGGGGTGGACTGCCGATTTATTCTTGGTATCTCATAGAGATCCCTCTTACGCTATAGAAGAAAAAAAAGAAACACTTGCTAAATTGGGTTATACACGCAGAGAATTATATGACCGTATTTTGTATCGAAAAGTGGCGACTGTGGCAGATATGGAAGCGCTCGGCTGGAAATACACTTTAGAGCCCAATACTATGGGCGACTTCGGCAATACCAATCAGTGGCTTGAAAAAAATGATTATAAACAGTATGACAAATTGCTCATAACTCATGATGATAATTTTATTTTGACTGGCAATATGTTTATGGATATCCTGCCTCAGGATGACTGGTTGATTTTAACTAATTCTACAGGTAATGCCCAGAGAAGACTCAGGCAGTATTTGGGACTGCCCAAACCATTTGGTCTCCGTGGCTCGTTTGAATTTTTCACCCGAGAAATGATGGACACTCTTGGCGGCTCTTTTGATTTGTCCCGCACGACTCTCACGAGAGAAGGCCAGTTTAATACGACCATGGACATGACGGAACTCACTGACTGGAACCAGAACGATAAGCCGCTACGCGACTTGATTATAAAAAATAATCTTTTGCCAAAAATTAAATCCCTATCTCCGTTTTATCGCATGAGCAAATATTGCTTGGAAGGCGAACGGGGATACATATTTAAAACTGAAAAAAGCAATACGAAGGAAGAGGAGAAAGGACTTGATATGATTGAGAAATTATACGAGAAAAAACTTTCATAATATACATGCCAGAATTTAAAAATAAAACCATGCGCGAGATTGCTCAAAATAAAAAATTTGGAGTAATCAGAAAATTGGAAAATTATTATAACGAATATGACATAATGTTTTCTCGTTTCCGGGATAATCCCATAAATCTTCTTGAGATTGGCGTCCAAAAAGGGGGGTCAATTGCCACATGGCTAGAATACTTTCCTAAAGCGCATATAGTCGGGATCGATATTGACCCGGAGTGCAAACAGTATGAGCGCGATGGCGCAAAGATTTACATCGGTTCGCAGGAAGATGCAAATTTTCTTAAAAAAGTTGAAAAATCAGAGGGCCCGTTTGATATCGTGATTGACGACGGGGGGCACACAATGAAGCAAAACTTAACGACGTTTAATACATTATTTCCTCTTTTAAAAGAAGACGGAATATATGTAGTTGAAGATCTGCACACTTCATATTGGGGAAAATTTGGCGGCGGTTTGCATAAAGGGAGAACCATGATAAATAGGATAAAGCATCTGATTGATGATATGCATTATTGGGCAACCGACCACCCGCGAGTGAATATTTTTAAAAAAATAAAACATAAACTTTCCAACACACCGCACGGTAAAGCTTCAAATGTATTTGAGGAAACTGTCAGGTCGATATACATTGCCGATAGCATATGTTTTGTGAGGAAAGGAAAAATTGATAAAGATATAACGAATAAAATATAAATACACAATGAAATTTGCCTACATCGCAAATACCGGATTAGCCAACGAATGGGCGCATTCGGTCCAAATAATGAACATGTGCAAAGCCTTTAGTGATATAGGCGCGGATATAACACTTGTGGTTCCAAAAAGGAGTTTTTTAAAGGAAGACCCGTTTGAATATTATAAAATACATAAAACTTTTTCTATAAAAAAATTACCCTGTATTGATTTGCTGGTTGGCAGCCCGCACCCGCTTTTCTACTGGCTTCGATTAGTTTCTTTTTATATTTCAGCTAGATTTTATATATGGTTTAAGCATTTTGATATCCTGTACTCCAGAGATTTGTATTCAGCATTATTTTTTCCGGGCATTATTTTGGAACAGCATTCGTTCCCAAAGGAAATATCGCTCCAACATAAATTTATGTTTTCTTTGGCAGAAAAGCTGGTAGTGCTCACTTCGTTTATAAAGGATAGATTTGTTACTGTAGGTGTGCTGGCCGGCAAAATCCTCGTTGCCTCTGACGGGGTGGATTTGGATAAGTTTAAAAATTATTCCAGCCACTTTGAAATCGGAGGCCTTTCGGAAAAAGATTTTGTGTATGGTTACATAGGCACATTAAAAACTATGGGCACAGAAAAGGGAGTAGCCGATGGCCTGCAGGCCCTCAAAAAACTTCCATCGGAGTATAAATTTTTAGTTATAGGAGGTGAAAAACCGGACGTTGAGTATTATAAAGACATGTCTCTTAAATTAGGCGTTTTCGGCAGGGCGATTTTTATCGGCCAGGTTGCTTATTCCGATATTCCAAAATATGCTTCAAAATGCGATGCGCTCATCGCGCCTTTTCCAAAGAATGAACATTATAGTTTTTATATGTCACCACTCAAAATTTTTGAATATATGGCCGGTAAAAAGCCTATTATAACTACGGATTTGCCATCGCTTAAAGAAGTGCTAACTGACGGAAAAAACGCTCTGTTGGTGCCTCCTGGCGATCCACAGGCTCTGGCAGACGCCATTATAAAAATCAAAGGAAATCCCGAATATGGCAAGAAACTGGCTGAGAGGGCTTACCGGGACGTATCGGAAAAATATACTTGGAAAACAAGGGCAGAAAAAATTATCTCGTTTATACAATCTTAATTAATAAGTGAATACAACCTGTCAGAAATTTTTTGCAGATTTTCAAAATTAAACTCCCGTCTCTGGTCGGTGGTTTTTTTGTTTTTACATATGAGGAGAACGTGGCGGTTCTGAGAGCGGAACGAACAAGTTAGATATTCAAGTCGGCTCAAAAACCATGAGAAAATCCTGAAAGGCAAAAGATTGGCTATAGGATGCGAACCGAGATAACCGTTCTGCTCAAAAAAGCGCTCATATATAAAACTTATGAAATTTCTGTAATATATTTTTTTAACGTAGTTAAAATTATTCTCTAACAGTTTTAATTCTTCGCCAAAATCGTCAGACAAAGATAATTCACAAATGAAATTACCCTGAGGAGTCGTAATTCGCGAAAGCCCAGAGATTGCCCGAAGTCTCCTTTGAGGCGGTAAGTAATTGAGAGTATTTGTTGAAACAACGACGTCTATGCTATTTCCCGCAACAGCGTCGAGATTTGCTATATCAGCATGCAAGCCGAGAGTTTTGGAGTCAGGGTATTTTTTAAGGCCGATTTCAAGTGATGCTCGATCAATATCAAGCCCGATATACACATCGGTCTTAAACATATGCCTATTTTTCATCCCGGCAGAAGCTGCATCCAAACCGACCCCGCTTTTTATTTTGGAAAGTTCTTTTTGCAAAACCGGAAAGATAAAATTTTTTGAAGGCCTTGTATACATTTATTTAAATATTACCCCGATTCCGGCCCAATTTTGGTTAGGATTTTCAATTAATTCTTTGTAATTTTTTCCAACTTTAACTTCGTCCCAAAATTTATCCGCATCGCATCTCTCTTTGTGTTTGCAAACATTTATTGTTTTATTAATTAACTATGAAATAACTCAGACAAGCCTTGTTTTTAGAAACATTAGCACTGGATTTTATAGTAAAACTTGTACCTGCTGTGCGGGAATTTACACTGTAATTACGATTCGTTCCTGTGTTACAAGTGATTTCCAAGCGCGAACTGAGAGATGAGTCTTCTGTGATAAATATCTGACTATTTGCGGTCACAGCGGTTGTATCTACAACTAGAGTACTACCACCTGTATCCATCGCCACATTTCCAGCGGAAGCCGAACCACAAACCGCAGGTGATGCGGTTGAGGCACAATTTGAATTTGTACTCATACTATTAGCAGAAATATTGCCATTCACATCGAGGGTGGCTACTGGTGTGCTTGTTCCAATGCCAACCCTGCTGTTAATTATCATGTTTTGTCCAGAGCGACCGAAAGTCATTGTCGTTGTCAGAGATGTTCCAAAATTAAGCGCTCCGTTTGTTATTGAATCAATCATTCCCCCTACTTGCATTAGCAGATTACCAGACGTAAGAGCGACATTGGAGCCATCATCTGACAGTAAAGAATCACCTATTACTAATGCACCGGTAAATTTTACGATTCTGTTTGTTGTCCCTGATCCAGTAACTGAATAAGTCGGGGGAGTCGGTGTTGAATTAAATGGATATGAAAGTCCTGCACTGTCGTTATAAAGCGCTGTTACCTCAGTTGGGGTTAACACCCTATGCCAAAAACCCACTTCATCTATTGAACCATCAAAATCGTACGGAGCCCAAGTTAAATCACCCCCCACAAGAAAGGCCGAACTCGTTTGACCTATACTAGTTGCTGTTCCGCTTTTTGCGGACATACTTTGTGCTACCCCATTTTTATAAATAATTCCGCCTGTTGCAGAACTTGAGTCTAATGTCCAAACTAAATGAACCCAGGTGCCAATATCTGAACTGGTTAAAAGATTGGTTGCGTACCATTGACCATAATCATCGCCATTGTAAAAGGTTGCATAAGCATTTGGGGGTTGGAGGTTCAATATGTAGGAATTTCCATTGACATCTGATTTGCGGATGAGCTCATATACCACCGAAGGAACTGAAGCCAGTTTCACCCACATTGAGACCGAAAAGACATCTGTCATCCCCAACCCTATTTGAGCGGCATCGGTAATAGAAAAATACTGATTACTAGCATTAATCAAATTTGTTGCATTATTTATTTTTCCAGCACTAAATCCCACCGAATTATTGTTAGTTAAATTGTTTGAACCAACACTGTCGGTAGTATTTCCTGATGATTCGTCAAATTTCCAATACGAGACCAAATTGTCAGTGAGCGCCGCTGATGCTGAAACAGGAAGAACAGCTAAAACAAAAAGCGCTAATGGCACGAAAACAGTTAATTTCTTCATAAATTTAATATTAAAGTTCTATTAAGCATAGTTAATTTTAATAGACCCCAGACATTATACAACTTAATATGGTGTATAAAAAAGGAGTCAATCGATTTTTGGCAATTATTTGAATATTACCCCGATTCCGGCCCAATTTTGATTAGGATTTTCAATTAATTCTTTGCAATTCTTGCCAACTTTAATTTCGTCCCAAAATTTATCCGCATCGCATCTTTCTCTGTGTTTGCACACATCATGGAAAGCGATTATCCCCCCCTTTTTTACCAGAGGCGAGTATAGCTCATAATCTTGCTTAACACCTTCATAACTGTGGTCGCCGTCTATGAAAAGAAAATCTATTTCTTTGTTTTTCGTTGTACTTTTTAACAGTTCAACGGTTTCTTTTTTGTGAGAATCTTTTCGCAGAAGCGTCATTTTTTGAAGAGGGGATTTAAACTTTTTGTACAATGACTCGGCCAACTTCGCATAGAATCCTCCAGAAGCCCCCTTTGGCAGATCTATGCTGATTATGTTTGCATTCGGGGAAACAAAACGCGAAAAAAGAAAAAGCGATCCTCCTGTAGCCGTGCCTATTTCCAGTACTGTTTTGGGTTGGGCTTTCTCCACAATTTCGCACAAACCACTTATCTCCGAGCGCACTTGCTGAGGGGCAAATATGCGCCCAAATCCATCAAATATTAAACTAATCGCCGAAGGTATGCTGTGTTTCTTGGCAGCTTCTTTTGGGAGTTTCCAGCTTGCATACGGGTATACTAATATCCTCACGGCGCGTTTTTCCCAGAGGGTATAAAACTCCCTCAATTTTATAAAGAAAGGCTTAAATCCTTCATGTGTCAATACATACCAAGCTCTATAAATTTTTTTAATTAAACTTTTAATTGGTTTTGGTAGATTTTTTGATAGAGAATACAATTTATACATTGTGTATTTAAAAAACATATATAGCAAACAAATTTTATTGTTCAATCTGTCGATCCAAGAATTTCTAACGCATTTTGTGGCATACGTAATACTTCCCACGATACCGATGTTTTTAAACTCCAGAGATTTGAAAATATATTTTTCCACAACTTTTCTTGGTCCGGGTATTCCTGAAACCAGGAGGCTCTTGAATATAGTTTGAAGATTTGGAGCGGTATCGTGAAAAGCGATCACTCCGCCGGGGATAAGATGGGGAGAATAAAGCAGGAAATCTTTTTCCGCACCCTCATATTCGTGGGCACCATCGATAAAAAGAAATTCTATGGGTTTATTCCAATCTTTTGCCGCCATTTCAGAAGTAGAGACTACTGGCGTAACTACGTCTTGAACTCCAGCTTTATTTATATTGTTCTTAAAATCTGTCAAAGTAGAATCTCCGTGGTCCCTCAGACCGTCGCTTCCGGCAAACGGGTCAATGGCGTAAACTCTTCCTGCCGAGCCGTCCTTTATCCCTTGAGCAATCCAAATCGTTGACTTGCCTTTCCAAGAACCGATCTCTACGACACACCCTTTTCCCGTCACATTTTTGGCGCAATGATAGAGAAATATCAACTCATTGGATCCAACCCAACCTTGCACCAATTTGGTCTGCTCCTCCAGTTGCTCAATTATTTTTTCTTTATTGCTCATCTTTGTTGATTTTTGTTAAATATTTTTTATATTTGCGTAATTTGGGCGCGGTATTGGTGATAAACTTTGGAGCTATTATCATACTCAAAAATTGAATGTTTTCTGGGAAACAATCCAAGTGTTTGAGCAGGGCATCCCATGCGAATTTCCGTATGTCCACGCCCTTTTCTGTTTCTACCATAAACCCTTTCGTAATAAAAGCCGCCTGAAGTTTTTTGTATTGTTTGTACTCACTAGGTATATAATCTTTCAACAGCCTGCAGATTTCCATACTATCAAACAAACTTATAAAGAAAAAACCTCTGGGGTCATTGGTCCAATTCGTTTCATTTTTACGATGGAGAACAAAACATTCAGAAATGACCAGCAGT
>CAYICK010000002.1:0-6246 GCA_964361905.1 uncultured Candidatus Saccharibacteria bacterium
TCTTCCAAAGTGTTTTTGATATTATCGTTCTTTTCTTCTTCGGGTATCAAAATTTCGTAAAGAGACATATTGAGCCCTTTGGCCATTTTTTCTCTCGAATCCAAACCCGGTATGGTGAAGCCCTCTTTCAAATATTCGGACATAAATCGATGAAAATCATCGGTAATATGAAAATTCCGCATTTTTTCTACCACCGAGAGCGCATTTTTGATGCCTTTTTCTTTGGCCAGCTTAACCAGCTCGCCGATTTGTTTATCATGTTCTTCGGGGCTAAGTTTTAATGCTATCTTTTCTATTTCTTCTTTTTTTATTTCATATTCGGGGTGGAGAATTGCCGTGGCGGGCGCGGCTTTGTACTGTGCCAAAGTTTCTTTGGCCAGAGATAAAGATTCTTTTTTCAAACCTATGTCTTCAAGATTTTTTTCTTTTTCCGCTATGAGCGTGCGCAAATGCGAAATCTCTTCTTCGGGATTTTTGAAGGGAGTTTTCGGCAAAGGAAATTTGTATTCCATATTGTTTTATATTATAGCAAATTTTTTTCAAGAAGGTGACCTTTGAAGACCCTGCCCAAAAGGTCACCTTCAAGATTCCCCTTTCCTAACTCCCCCAACCCCTCTTAATTTAAGGGAGGGTTCAAGGAGTTAGAAAATACTATTGTAAATTAGTATTAATATGCTATAATAAGAACATACTCCGGTTATCAATAAGTTTTTATTGGTACAAAGAAGAATGGCTACAAAGTAGGCTGGGGTTCAGGTGTAATAGGACTTCTCCAGTTGCACCAACCAAGAGCGTCTCAATCCTAGGATTTTTGAGCGCTCTTTTTTATAAACAGAGTCAAAGGGTACCTTTGACACCAAAAACTCCTCTTAATTTAAGAGGAGTTTGAGGAGTTATTTCCAATTTTAAAATTACATCTGAGGAGCGGATGGAGCAGGAGCGGAGACTTTGGGTTTGAATATCAAAACCAAAGCGGAAAGGCCTACAACTATATAAACCAGTCTTGGGAGCCAAGATGTGACATCCATACCCAGGAGACTGAAAACATCTCCACCAAAAAGACCGGCCAAAAGCCAGTTGAGACCGCCAACAATCAAGAGCCAATGTGCTGTTTTTTGCATAAAATTAATGTTAATTGCTAATGGTTAAATTATACAATGCATTTTTTGGTAATGGAATACGGGGTGTGTATAATAAAAATATCTATAAACATTTTGAGCGATCGTTTTATTTGTATATAGCAGAAATGAAAACGGGGTTCCCTTTTGAGGAACCCCGTGGTTTTTTCGATCTCATGCCACCGCAAGAGATTGTTTATATTTTCTGAGTTGTTCCTTCCAGCCTTTGATTACCCGAGGCTGAGCTGGTTCAGCAATGAACATCTTGTCTTTCTTTGAAGAAAGAGGTTGATAGGGGTCGGGATCAAAAACTCTGCCGTGGCTTTGCATCGCTAAATCACAGATCGCCTTGTTCTCTCCAAAAAACTCCTGATAAACGGAATGGAAAGATCTGATACCACCCAAACCGAGGTCTGTCCAACTTACGACGATATGTCCTTCACTTTGCGCAAGTTCCCGAACTACCGGCAAAACTTCTTTGGTTCCACTCTCAACCAACGTCTTGAACATCCTGAAATGCGATAATCCCGAGCCCGGTGAGACCAGAGTGCTCCGAGTTGCCGGATAAAATCTTATTCCACGATCTTCCTCCACCAAAGCCATGGTTACCGCCAGTCCGACCTCTAACTCTAGATGTTTTTCTCCTTCCTTTGTTTTGAAGTTCCAGTATTCGGTCTCATGAAAACCGCCCACAGATTTCTCTTGCCAATTTTCATCAACAAGAGTAAACACGTCATCTGATCTGGGTTGTTTCTTGATACCGCGCTCCGCAAGTAAATCCAAAAGTTTCTTGTCGAGCACATAAGTCACAATCGTATGTGTCTGAATTATAGACCCAGACCCTTCAGAGAATTTGAGACCTTTATGTTCTGATGCTTTCTTGTAAAGATCCCAAAGGGTGAAAACATCTGAACCCTGCACCAATCTTATGTTTTCCATATCTGATCTCCTAATAGAGTACACTTTTCTGGCCAAACTCTACTCTTATTGTCTATACTGTCAATCATATTTTATTGTGTTATATTTTATATGTTTACTCCGCGAAGCTTTAGCAGAGTGGAGGCCTCATCGTCTAACGGTTAGGACATTGCCTTCTCAAGGCAAGAATCGGGGTCCGATTCCCCGTGAGGTCACACGAGACAAAAGAAGTGCACTGTTGCACTTCTTTTCGCGAGTGTGAAGCCACAGCAATGCTTTTCTTTGCATCACAAAGAAAAGCTGCGAGGCGGGGTCGCGAACACTTAGATTTTTGCAAGCGAAGTGAATTAAAAAACTTAGTGATTTGTGACCACAAATTTTTTGTTTTCCCCCACCTGATCAAGAGGAGGGTGGCCGTAGGCCGGGTGGGGTTTGGGGGTGAGGTCATCTGGTCACATCTTCCGGTCGGTCCGGTGGAATTTGGTAATAGTTGATGAGGAATTTGGTGATGTTGAGGAATGGATCGGTCAAAGTTTCGGAGGCATATTTGACTCCTTTAGGATAAGTGTGGAAAAGGAAAACTAAAAATTTAGGATTGTAAGCTGGGAAGTAGCCGAAAAACGAGTGCAGATACTTGCCTTCCACATAACCGGGCCGGCCTTCATCGGTCATCTCCGCTGTGCCGGTCTTGGCCGCCACCGAGTAGCCTGAGATTTTGGCGGTGCCGTCGCGTAAAGCGACATCAACAACGTTAATCAGCATCCTGGTTATTTCTTCTGAAGTTTCTTTTTTAATCACTTGTTTGCCGGGAGCGAAGGAAAGTTTTTTGGTCAGACCGTTTTGAAATTCTATTTTTTTGACTATGTGAGGGATGATGAGAACTCCGCCATTGGCTATAGCCGAAAGCGCCCGCACGGTGGCGACGGGGGTGAAGGCCACACCCTGGCCGTAAGCGGCAGTAGCAGTTTCAATATCCCTGCCGGTATCTAAATTTTTAATGAGACCGATGCCTTCGTTGGGCAAATCAATGCCAGTCTCGGTGCCCAGACCGAAATTTTTCATATATTCCGCGAATTTGGCTTTGCCGATAGTGAGAGCGACGTGGGCCGAGCCGACGTTGAGAGATTGGTTCAAAACTTGTTGCATGGGAATGGTGCCTCGCGCCACGCCGTCATAATTGCAAATTTTCTTACTGTTGAGAGTCACGCAGCCAATATCAAAATAAGTAGATTTGGCAGTGACGGCGCCGGTATCAAGGCCGGTCGCCATGGTCAGCGATTTCACGATGGAACCCATTTCGTATCTGCCTTCTACTAGAGGATTGCCGAAATATTTGACGTCGCTGTCTTTGAAATTATTTAAATCAAAAGTAGGATTCCAAGCCATAGCTATTATTTCCCCGCTCATCGGGTCTATGATGATGCCACCAGCTTGGTCACTGCTCCATTTTTCCCGAGTAGCTTTCAGCTCGTTTTCCAGGAAAAGCTGGACCGAGGGTTCAATGGTGGTAACTATGTCGCCCTCCTGTTGCGGGTTATCACTCAAAGATTGTTTAACGTTTGAAAAAAATTCGGCGAAAAAATTGTTGTATTTTTTTGACGGGTCTATTTTTAAAACATCTTCATAATATCTCTCCAGCCCATAACGGCCGGCAAGCTGGTCGCCATTGTAACCAACGAAGCCGATGATGTTGGCGGCCAACTGCCCGCCCGGGTAAAATCGCCATTTGTCGGTGGCGATGGTGATGCCGTAAAGATTCAGGGCTTTTACTTTTTCGGCAGTATCGGAATTTAAATGTTGCGCGATTTTATTGTAGGTGCGGGTTTTGTCGGCTGCTTTGGCCAAAAATTCAGTTCTATCTAAAACTAAAATTTGGTTCAACTTCGCATAAATGCCTTCCGGGTCTTTCATAATCTGCGGATTTATGGCAATAGTAAAACCGGAACGGGAGATGGCTGCCGGCACGGTCTGGCCGTCGTTGCTTTCGAAATAAATCGCTCCACGGTCGTATGAAATGGTATTTTCGTTTATATTTTGCCTTTCGGCTTGAGAGACGTAATACTTACCGTGAACTATTTGCAGGAAATACAAGCGCACAGACATCGTGAGCGCTATCAAGATTATAATAACAGATAAAAATCTAATCCTTCCCACCATCTCTCTATTTTAATCTGTTTTAAGAGAAAGTGTAACTTTATTTGAACTTCTCATTATGAAAGTCGGGTTGTTCACTTCGACGAAGCCGGCGGCCAGAGCCTTCTCGGTGCTGACATTGTTTTCGATGGATAGGCGCTTCGATTCCATCTCGCTAACTTTCACACTCAAAGACTGCGTCTCTACTTTAGTTTTTTCTAAGACGGTAAGGGTGCGCACGGTCGCATTGACAAAATAGGCATAAAACAGAACCGCGGTAAAAATAAGGAAAATCAAAGCGTAATCAGTGAGCTTCTGCATCACTATCGCTTCGGCTTTTTGTTTTATTATATTAATCATATTTTTTTTAAAATTCTCAATTTGGCGCTTCTGGATTTTGGATTTTTATTTATTTCTTCCTCGCTTGGTACAATTGGCTTTTTATTTATAAGTTCCGCTTTGCTGTCGGCCCTGAGTGTTCTGAAAAAATTCTTAACTATCCGATCTTCCAAACTGTGAAATGAGATGACTGCCATCCGGCCTTCCTTGCCTAAAATCTCAAAACCTTTCCTCAAACCTTCTTCCAGAGCTTTCAGTTCATCGTTGACGGCGATCCGTACGGCTTGGAAAGTTTTGGTGGCGGGATGCAGGCGGCCGAAGCGGTAAAATACAGGTACGGCTTGCTTAATGATTTCGGCCAGCTGTCCGGAGGTTTTGATTTCTCCCGTCTTTCTTTCTGCTACGATGGCTCTCGCGATTCTTCTGGCATACTTTTCTTCGCTGTATCCAAATATCACATCGGCCAGGCTTTCTTCGCTCCAGCGGTTAATCACATCGAGTGCGGTAGTGCCGTCTTCGCCAACGTCCTGATTGAAAGTCATGATAAGCGGTTCGTCTTTTTGAAAACTGAATCCCCTGCCTCCTTCTTCAAATTGGTCGGTGCTCCAACCAAGATCAAACAAAATTTTGGTGGGAGCGGAGACGCCAAGCATTTCCGAAGCTTTTTCTATGTTCCTGAAATTGAGCACCGCGAGTTTCGGTTTGGCGCCGGCGAGGTCCAATCTTTCTCTGCTTATGGAAATAGAAGTTTCGTCCGCATCGATGCCGCCAAGCATCACTCTTTCTTTCATCTTTTCCCAAACAGCTTCCATATGTCCGCCACTGCCGACAGTCGCATCAAGATAGATGTCTCCGTCTTGAAACGAAAGACCTTCTATTACTTCTTTTAAAAGAACACTTCCGTGAGCCATCACATGATGCCTAGGCCTGATAATTTTTCCGCCAAACTATCCGCCTGTTTCTCCGCTTGCCTCTTGTAATCGGTCCACGATTTTTCGTTCCATATTTCCAATCGGTTCTGCACTCCGATCAAAACCACTTTGGCTTTGAGATTGGCGCGCTCACGGAGGAAATCCGGAACCAAAACTCGTCCGATATTGTCCACCTCAATCTCACTTGCTCCGCCCAACATCCATCTGAAGAAACTTCTCATGTCGGCGCTCAGTATTGAAGAATTTTCCGACATCTTTTCTGTAATTTTTTCCCATTCTTTGATGGTGAAAACCCACAAACACTGGTCCAGACCCGGAGCCATCACAATCTTTTTGCCCATAAGAGTCCTGAACTTCGCCGGCAGAGAAACTCTGTTCTTGTCATCTATGGTGTGTGTGTATTCTCCTATGAGCATTTAGATTTGATTTATTGCATAAAAATGCACTATCCACTTCTTCCCACTTGATTCCATCTTATACCACTAGGATATGTTCGTCTACCACTTTGTTACTGTGGATAAGTGGATAACTCATTTTAAGCCGTATTTTAGGCATTAAAAAAGGGGCGGATTTTGCAATCCTGCCCCCTTTTTGAACAATCAAGATAGCTTGAGTAAAATCTTAAAACGTTTTCCAAGTTCTACAGACGCTCATATGAGCAATCTAAGGTTCATCTGAACCTTGAACATGGATCCATTTGGATTCATTTTCGGCACTCATATGAGTAACCATCTGAAAATAGGAATCCGTTTTAAGAATAAACTATAGGCCACTAAATTGTTAAAGAGCTAAAGAACGAAAGAACA
>CAYICK010000002.1:6346-32639 GCA_964361905.1 uncultured Candidatus Saccharibacteria bacterium
AACAGACGTGAACGACTTATCTTTTCTACTCTTTACAAAGAACTTCATGATGCTTTCCTCCCATCAGTTTTTTGGGTTTTAATTTTTATGACACCGTTTTTCGCCAGTTTTTTGAATACCGGACGATAAAATTTAATTTTCTGAGGAGATGAACAACTAATCAAAGTTCTCCTCAAAGCATTCGGATCTTTGTGGAAAAGAAATTCATTAGATCCCATTTGCGGAACAAATGAACGCCAAATTCCATCTCCATTTTTGGCTACAGGAACAAGATACATCTTCGGAGAAAAAAATCTCCTAGGGAAAGAGACCTCTACGTCCCAATTTGAAGCATCTTTGGGAATAGATTGAGAATCTGTTTTTGTCGGACCCGTGGGAAGCTTTCTTGTTTTTGCGGCGATTAACCCTATGAAGGTGCCGGCAATCAACAAGAAAACCATTATAGAAGCGACGATTATCATGATGCTTTTGGAAGATGGTTTTGGTATCAGAATATTTTGTTTGCTAATATCTGCCACCGGCTGAACCGTAAATTCCCATCGCACAGTCGCTTTTTTCACATCTTTTTGGTCCCCTTTCCAGTTTGCAGCAATAACCGCCTTAGGAAATTTAACCAAAAGACTTTGTTTGACTTGTTCGGCCCGATTCTTACTTACATCTTCATTCTTGGTTCGTAAACCGGTTTGATCAGCGAAACCAGTGATTGAGACGGTTAAATCAACCTGATTACCATCTCCTGATTTAAGTTTTAATTCCGTATATTCTTTGGAAATTTCAGCCATCTTAATATTAAGAAAAGCTTCTTGAGAATCATCCAAAGAAGATATGCCTGTTTTATAACCGGTGATTTCAAATTCGCCGGCATAAACAGTGTTAAACAAAACAAACATTGCGACAAACAACAGAAACGCATTTGCGTTTTTCATTTCTTTTTCCTCCGCTCATTTGAGCAAAAGTGTTTCCCAGCGGGCTTCATCCGAAGCCCGCCGGACGAGTTTTTGTACTCAACTTCACAATTCATTCGCCAGACGCGGCCCCAATAATTCGGACGAACGCTCGGCGATTTTCTTTTTGAAATTCCGAACCTGACGGCTTCGGCTTATTTTTGCCAAAGGCCGCGAACTCTTCCACCTCGGCGCCATATTCCTTGAGTTTGTTGCTCAAAGCTTTGGAACGCCGACTGGATAAATCATTGTTGTGAGTGGCACTGCCCAACGCGCAAGTATGACCTTGTGTTTGGACTTTGCATTGCGGAGTAGCTTTCTTCCACTCTGCAAATGTTTTAATTCCAGGAAAATACTGCGGTGCGATTACATCTTTATCCTTCTCAAAGTACGCCTCAAGTTTCGGCATACCTGCACACACATCTCCCTGCGCCACCGGCTGTGAAGCGGGAGGCAGAGGAGGTAAATTCACAGCTGGAATGTTATTGATGTTGATGACAGCCGGCTTGCTGAGATTTTTTGCGATCTCGGCAAAGTCTTCCGACATTTTTTTCAAATAACCCAGCATTGACGAATCATCTTTTGGCGGAATCAAAACATTCTTTTTAGATCCATTTCCATTATTGTCATCTTTTTTGACCTCAACCAAAAAAGGACCTCTGTTTAGAAAAGCAACCTCAAACATCGGTTTGACTTCTCTTCTAGTTCTGTTTTTGCCAATCATGGCCCCCACAGCAGAACCCATTCCGCCGTCTCCTAACGAAGCAGCACCGGTAGCGCCGGGGCCAAAAGATAAGCCTCGAGTAACCCCCTCGGCTAAATCCATTGCAAGAACCGAAGCTCTGTCGGAGCATATTTTATTATCCAAGCTCCAGGCATAAGCTGCTACCAGATATTGTTCTCTGGTCCAGCCGAACTTCCCTTCTACCATTGCTACCGCGATAACTTCATCACCAGGCTCAGCGTGAGCCCTGATGGGATAATTGGTTAACTGGATGAATTCGGGTTTTTGGGCACAATTAATTTTTTTATAAATTGTACCCTTAACCTTTCCTCCACCACGTCCTTTCGCCAAAAGTATTTGTTCACGAGACATTTTACGGAAGTTACTCACTTCCGGAAAATATGGCCACCATTCTCCCCTCTCAAAATAATACCCTGCCGGCACACTACCGGTACCAGGATATGTATTTAAAAGGTACGGGGCCGAAGAATAATTTTTCGTACTGTTGTCATTAACGTTTACTATTGCTTGGTTTTCATTGGCGGAATTAATAGCACCGCCGTTTGATCCGGTATTCGTTATATCACCGGTACCTTGAGCACAAAGCGGTAATGACATCATCGACAAAATTACAACAATAAAAATAAATTTTTTCTTCACGTGCTGTCTCCTTTTCCCGGAGGCTCCGACAAATTCGGAGCCTTCCGAAGTTTATTCATCTACTGAGGAGGGCAAGAAGCACCGCAGGGTGTTATAACTGCGTGTGAGTTCGTTGCCGAACTTGCTCTCGCAGAATCAGGCAGAATCTCAACTTTATCAGCAGTCGTTACATCTAGTGAACCGGCGATATTTGAACCGCCAACCCCATTGTATGTAGCGCTGCCGGTACCGCCGGCTATTGCCAAAGCTCCGGAAGTTTCCATGTAGCTTTGAGCTGAAACATAACCAACGCCGGAAACTTTTGTAGTACCACCAAGCACATCTATCGTTGCTGACGATCTATCGACTGTCATGGCGTTAGCTTCTCTGGTGGTATCGGTTGCAGCGATAAAATTGTTTGCCACACCAGTTGACTGGGTTACTCCCTGACCGTTGACACCTGTAGTGTTACTGGCTAGTGACCCGTGATATTCACCATTGGTGGCACCGAGGGAGTTGGCAAAATTGTTTTCATCACCGGCAACATTCACCCAGACCGCCTGCTCCGAAAATCCGTTTGCATTCCCCTGTGTCTCAGTGCCAACAGCATTGAAACTTGAGGAAGCGGTACCTTGCGATTGACTGATAGCAGATTGACCGGGCCCAATAGTTTGGGTACCTACCGCAAAACCATCTGCTGTAGTATTAGCAGTTGGTTCGCAAAAATCTTTTGCCAAAGCATTGGCATCAGAATTTGCACCGCTCCAGCCACCGACAGAGTTGTCTCCATGCGGACGAAACACTGCCTCGTTTGAGTGGGATTCGGCTGTTTGAGGATCTGGCGGCGGGACTACAGGAGCATCCTGAGCCCAAACCGCACAACTAAAAGCTAGAACTGCCCAAAAAACAAGGAAAAACCATGCTTTTTTAAGCATACAAACCTTCTTTCCGCTTCCGAGAAGCTGTTAAATTGTTGTAATTTCTAATTTACGTTGACTCGCTATTTAACTGTCAACGAACACTAATGCACGCTATTTACTACCATATTTGAGACAAAAAAGCAACCCAAGTTTTGGGTTTTGCGTTTGGCCTTAATAAATTCCACGGCCGTGTAAAATGTTAAGTTTTAATCTTTGGGCCGCATTAGAGGAAAAGTTTGAAGTTCGCGGATGGGTTTGCCGGCAAGGATAGCGAAAAGCCGCTCGCCAAAACCGAAACCGCAAGTCGGCGGCATGCCGTATTCCAACATTTCTACGAATTCCAAATCGGGCATCATAGCTTCTTCATTTCCGGCCTCTATCATTTTTCCTTGAGCTTCAAATCTTTCTTTTTGGTCAATCGGGTCATTGAGTTCAGAATAACCGTTGCCAACTTCGCTGCCGCCGATTATTGGCTGAAATTTTTGGGTAGTTATACCGTCAGGATTTAGTTTCGAAAGAGGAGCGATAATTTTGGGGTGGTTAACAACAAATGCCGGTCCGGAAATATTTTTACGGCAATATTTCCACAAAGTATCTATGAGTCTTTCTTTGTTTTCTCCTTGATATGTGATTTTGAGTTCGTTGCATTTGTCTTTCATTTCTTCTTCGGTAGCCTCTTCAATATTTATGCCAGTCTGCTTTTTTATTTCACTTGAATAATCAATTTCCTGCCAATCATCCGCTAAATCAAAAGTATGCCCGTTGTATTCAAATTTAGTTTTACCAAAAACTTTTTGAGCAATATCTACATATAATTCTTTGACCAACTCCATGCCCATTTTATAATCGGCATAACCCCAATAAAATTCCAGATTGGTAAATTCCTGCAAATGCTCCGGCGAAGTTCCCTCGTTTCTGTAAATTCTGCCTATTTCAAAAGTTTTTGGAAATCCTCCAGCCATAAGCCTTTTTTGCCAAAGTTCACCCACCGAAATCCGCAGATACATATCCAAATCAAAATCATTGTGGTGAGTCTTGAAAGGCCGGGCTTCCGCGCCTCCGGTGGTAATCTCCAGAGTAGGTGTCTCTACTTCCAAAAAGCCTTTTTCTTTCATGAAGTTTCTTGTAACATCCCAGAATTTTGATTTTTTGACGATTAAATCTCTCAGTTCTTCATTCATTAGAAAATCCAAATAGCGTCTGCGGTAACGCTCTTCCATATCCTGCAAACCGTGCCATTTTTCGGGTAGTGGCAAAAGTGATTTTGCCGCCATCATCCATTTGAGAACCAAGACACTTTTTTCTTCGGTTTTGGAAAGCATGACCGTACCAGTGACAGAAATAAAATCTCCAATATCGGTAGTTTCCGTAAACAAAGAAAAATCCGCATCGCTCATCTCGTCTTTTTTGATAATCGCCTGGATAGACCCTGTGCCATCAAAAAGCACAACAAATAAAATCGCGCCCTGACCTCTTATCGCCATTATCCTGCCCGCTACCGAAACGGCTTTTTTATTTTCGTATTTTTTAAAATTATTTTTTAGCTCTGCAATATCAAAATCTCTCGGCACTTTGGCGGGATACGGGTCAACACCCGCCTCTTTGAGAGCGTTAAGTTTCTTTAATTTGGCGGCATAAATTTCTTCCAAAGAAGCCATGCCTCTATTTTATCTCAATAATCTTATATGTGATAGGGCCGGAAGGTGCATTATAAGTAAAAGATTCTTTTTTCTTTTTGCCCATTATGGCTTCACCGAACGGCGAATGGACCGATATTTTTCCGCTTATGATATCGGATTCCTCTCCTCCGACTATGGTATAAACTTTCTCGTTTTTATCTCCAGTTTTGACCACGGTGACTACGGACCCGACAGCTACCATATCGGTGTTGTGTGAAGAAACAATAACGGCATTTTTCAGAATACCTTCCAATTTTTGGATTCTATCTTCTACGACTCCCTGCATATCACGCGCCTCGTGATATTCGGCATTCTCGGAAAGATCGCCAAGCGATTTGGCGTATTCCAATTGTTCAGCCACCTCTTTGCGCTTGGTCTTTTTCAAATATTCAAGTTCCTCCGAAAGAGTCTTATGGGTTTCTTTGGTCAAAAATTCTTTTTCGTTCATATTTTTATAATTTATATGGTGAAGAGGTATTGTATTAGATTCTAGCTTAAAGTCAACCTTTTCTGTTCATCCAATATTCATCTTGGCGGACGAGCTTCGAAATGTCAGATTTATCGGCCAAAAGAGGCTTCAGGGCTTCTTCGGCAAAGACTCCATTTTGAGAGCCTTTGGCTAAAATTACCGCTCCATTTTTTCCTGCCTGCGCAGGCAGAATTTTTCCTTTCACATAAATTCCTGCGTCAACAGAGTTTTTGGCTTCATAAACTTCACATCCCCTTTTTCTGGCCTCCAGTGCCAAAAAAGCATTGGCGTCCTTACCTATCGTCACCACCAAATCCAAAAGTTTTGGATCACAGTATTGGCCGATTTTTTTATGTTCCATTTCCGAAGTCTTGCCGAGTTCATTCATCATACCTAAAATCGCGATTCTCTGCGGCGCCGCAAAAGCATACAAAGTATCCAGAGCGATTTTGACGGCATCGGGACTGGCATTGTAAGTGTCATCAATAATCACGGAATTTTTGATGCCGGAGAGTTTATTCATCCTGCCGGCAAAACTTTTTATTTCACTTACTGCTTTTTTTATTTGTTCATCCGAAATTTTGAAATTTTTGGCAATCAAAATAGCGACACTGGCAGAATACAGTTGCACCGGAGAAACCGCCTCATACTTGAAACTTTGGTCAAATTCTTTACCGTAAAAAATGACGTTATCGTGATTAAAATCCGCAGGCAATACCCGGCACAAATCTCTGTTGGCAAAAACTATATCGCTAAAAAATCTCACTGACCACTCTTCTTCAGCCACCTCTTTAATATCTTTGAAAAATTCCATATGCTCCGGAGCCACTGCAGTGATGACAGCAATATCTAAATGCAAATATTTCCTGAACTCCGCTATCTGGCCTGGGCTATCCGTACCCAGCTCCACTACCACGATATCAAAAGGATATTTTCTTAAAATCTGAATTTCATTTTGCAAAAGAATTTGGAGCCACCCAAAAACATCCCAAACTTCCGGCATTTTTTGGCTAAAAAAAATTAACGGCACACTCACGATATCGTTATAATTACCTTCCTGATATCTGACTTTTTTGTCTGCCGCCAAAACTTGAGCAATCGCGAGCTTCGTCGAAGTTTTGCCGATACTGCCCACCACTCCGATTATTTTAAAATTATTTTTCTGCTTGAGTCTTCTCACCTGACTTCCCAACATTTTCACCAGAATTTTTTTTAGTATTGATTTCATAAAGTTATTGAATTTTAACTCAAAATTTTAACAAAATAAAGAATCTGGCTGTCGTTAATTCTTCAAATACTCCGGCGTGTTCACCATCATCCAGTCTAGCAGGGTGCGCATAACGAAAGTGCCTCCGATGAGATTTTTGGCAGGGCCTTTTTCCATAACTACAGTGAAAGCGTACTTAGGTTTTTCGTAAGGCCAAAATCCGATGACCCAAGAGTTTACAAATTGTTTGCGGCTCCCCAGCTCGGCCGTACCGGTTTTTCCAGCGGCATCCACACCACTCGTATTGAGTCCCGCCGCGGTGCCTCCCTCGGCCACACCCATTCTCATTCCTTCTCTCACTACATCATAATAGTCCGCATCTATCGGCACCTTTGTCCCCTTCGCAACAGTTGAAGTAGCAGTAAAAAGTATTGAGGGTGTGAGCAGTGTCCCGCCGTTAGCAATGACTGATACAGCTCTGACAGCTTGGATAGGAGTGATTTGCATACCGTATTGGCCGATAGCGCTATTATAAGTATCGCCGATGCGCCAAATTTCACCGTTAAAAGTTTTGGCTTTCCAGGCCGGATCCGGTAGCACGCCGGTTGCTTCTTTTTGAGTATCAAAGCCGGTCTGTTTGCTGAAGCCGAAAGCTCCCAGATATTTTTTTATTCTGTCTATACCGAGTCCGGGCTGACTGCCAAAACCGCCGCCGATTTCATAAAAATAAACATCCGAAGAGACTGCAATAGCCTTCCTCATATCTACCGGCCCATTAACTCTCCAATCTTTGAATATTGAAGGATTGCTCGCATCGTAAGGATTGGGTAATTCAATCTGTCCGGTACTGACTATTATTTTTTCCGGAGTAATCACTTTTTCTTGGAGCGCTGCCAGTGCCAAAAACGGTTTGACGATGGAACCCGGCGCGTAAAGTCCGGAGATTGTTCTGTTTAAAAACGGGTTACTCTGATTGTTGTAATAATTTTCTATTTGAGCGGCATCATCACCTTCGGTCATCACCGTAGAACTGTATTCTGGAAAACTCACCATGGCCAATATCTCCCCGGAATTTACATCCATAATAATCCCCGCTCCGCCGGTAAACCCAACCTGATGCGCCAAATCAGAAATAATATTGAAAAACTTTTCCTGTACTCGACTATCGATTGAAAGCATAGCGTTTTCACCGTCTTTTGAGAGCTCCACGACGCTCTGAGAAACCACACTGCCGCCTGCAGAAGTTTCTATGAGTTTCGAACCGTTTCTGCCGGCAAGGATCTCATTCAAATAAAGTTCCGCTCCGTCTTTAGGCAAAAATTCTTCTTCATAATAAAAACCGGATTTGTCTTTGGCCGGGTATTTTATAAATCCGAGCAAATTAGAAAAGCCTCCGGCATTCGTATATTTACGCAGCGGAAAATCAGATTCGTTATTTGGTTTTTCGTTCCAAGCGAGCTCTTGACCGTCTCTGCTGTAAATGGCGCCTCTGGGAGCTACCAGCAAAATTTGTTTCAGTTTATTATTCTCACTTCGGTCTTTATAGACGGAACCTTTGATAATTTGCAAGGAAACGAATTTCATTAAAAAAATCACAGCTATCAACAAGCATACAGAACCAAGAACGGGAAAAACTTTCGCAGAAATCGGTTTTTCCAGCCGGCCTTCAAATTGGTACATATCAAAATCCGGCAAATTTTCGGAATCCATGAAGATTTCATCCGGTTCTATATCTTTGGAATCTTTTTTATTCATATGATTTTGCGCCAATGAACTTTACTGTTTAGAAATACGGCCACAATGATAAGCAGGAAAGAAAAAATAGTGAGCAAATGTTTGTTTACGAAACTGTTTCCGAAATAATAAACCGAATCCAGTATAAGCGCGGCAGCAATAATTTCATAAGGCAGTTTGATGAGATAAACGGCGAGCAGCGTCAGCGGTATGAAAAACCACCAGCCGAAAACGACCGGAATAATTATAAGCGCCAAAAAATATAAAATCCTAAGCATTGGCAGAATATATGAACACTATATTAATTTTTGAAATATCAACCGGTAAAGACATAAGAACGTTTTTAAAACCGGAAGATTTATCTTCTTCTACCGCTCCGACGACGGCAGCCAAAGAATCAAGTGAACCGGCAACCATTATTTTGTCTCCGACAACTATGTCAAAATCAATCGGCACATTAGCTTCTATGACACCGCCGCCGTTGCCTTTTATTTCCAGCGGCTCGTTTGTCCTGGCCACATATCCATAAGAGACGGTACCGGCGAAGGAGTTGAGAGCGACCGTCGCTTTATTACCGGAGACTTTTACTAGTTTACCAAGTAAGACCCTTTCGCTGGCAAATATTAAATCCCCGTTGTTTACTCCGTCGGCCGTACCCATATTTATAAACAAAGAATCCAAAGGTACCTGCGGGAACTTGGCTATAATTGAGGCGGTTATAAAATCCCCTACGGGTTTCATTTTGAGCTCTTCACGCAATTTCTGGTTTTCATATTTTACAGATTCGTTATCAACCGCATCAATAC
Organism: uncultured Candidatus Saccharibacteria bacterium; assembly: GCA_964361905.1. Taxonomy (GTDB): domain Bacteria; phylum Patescibacteriota; class Minisyncoccia; order Phycocordibacterales; family WO2-35-19; genus WO2-35-19. The sequence goes on from CAYICK010000002.1 coordinate 15,469, forward strand.
GGCCGTTTTCCACTTCCGCCAAAAGTTTGTTATTTTCTTCTATCAGATTATTTTTATCGGAAAAATATTTCGGTATTTGGTTCAAACTATCATAAAAAAAATTTCCAGACTTCAAAACCGGCGAGAGCAATTTTTCCGCCAAAGAATGCAGCGGATTGGAAGTATTGAAAACCAAAACCAGCGCCGCTATTGTTAAAAAGATAATCAGCGTTTTATTGGAGCTTAAACCGAACAAATTTTTATTAGTGTTTCGTGTTGGATATATCATTTTCATCGGCAATTAATACTTCTTCAAACTTATCAAGTTTTTCAAGAATAATGCCGGTGCCGCGGACCACACAAGTCAAAGGATCATCTGCAATATAAACCGGCATTTTTATTTCTTCTTTCAATATTTCGGCGAAACCTTTTATGAGAGCGCCACCACCGGCAAGATAAACTCCTCTGTACATTATATCGGCCAGCACTTCCGGCGGAGTCACTTCCAAAACTTCTTTCACCGCTTCAACCAATATTTCGATGGAATGTGAAATGGCGTCTCTGATATCGGCATCGGTAACCGATACTTCTTTGGGCAAACCGGTGATTAAATCCCGTCCTCTCGCTTGCGTTTCAAGAGGAGCTTCTCCCGGCATCAGAGAAGTTATGGAAACTTTTATATTCTCGGCAGTTTTTTCTCCTATAATTATTTTGAATTCGCTCCTTATATATGAGGCAATATCGGCATTTAATTTATCTCCAGCGATACGGACGTTTTTGGTGCTGACTACACCACCAAGTGAAATGACGGCAATGTCCGCGGTACCTCCGCCTATATCGATGACCATATTGCCGGCCGGCTCATGTATCGGCAAATGCATACCGATAGCCGCCGCCATGGGTTCTTCCACAATGTGAACGATGCTGGCGCCGGCATTTTTGGTAGCATCCCGCACTGCTCTGGTTTCTACATTGGTGATGCTGGACGGCACTCCGACCACCACTCTCGGACCGAGAAATTTTTTGGAAACTGTTTGAGCTTTATTCAAAAGATAATGAATCATTTCTTCCGTCACTTCAAAATCGGAAATCACACCATCAACGATAGGTCTTACTGCTACGATATGAGGCGGTGTGCGGCCGAGCATATTTTTAGCTTCCGTCCCAACAGCGACTACTTGGCCTGTTTTTTGATTAACAGCAACTACCGAAGGCTCGTTCAATATAATGCCTTTACCACGAACATAAACCAGCATATTGGCTGTTCCTAAATCAATACCTATATCATTGCGCAGAACGCGCATCCATTCCTCCAGTTTTTCTTTCCACATACCTAAACCCTAGCACAAATTTTGGAATTCGTCCTCTGAAATCATTTTTACTTCACCCGTCTTTCTGTTTTTTAATTCAAGCTGGCCGGAAGCGATATTTTTTTCACTGATAATGATTTGATAAGGCAATCCCAGCAAATCCGCATCGGCAAATTTTTCTCCGGCTCTCAAATCTCTGTCATCATACAAAACATTGTCTTCACCAAGTTTTTTATAAATTTTTTCGGCCATTTCTTTTACTTCCGGTTTTTCTGAAGGGATTTCTATTAAACTATACTTAAATGGCGCTACTGCTTCAGGCCAAATGATGCCTTTGTCATCGGAAAATACTTCTACAATGGTTCCCATGAGGCGCCCCAAGCCAATACCATAACAACCCATGAAAACCATTTCAAATTCTCCTTTTTCATTTTTATATTTCAAATCAAACGGCTCAGAAAATTTTGTTCCAAGAGTAAATATATTTCCAACTTCAACAGCTTTCTTTTCTATAAGTTCATCTTTTTTTAGTCCCAAACTTTCTATAACTTCATCAGTATAAACTTCCCTGTTTATTGCTATTTTCTTTTTATCATCAACATAAATGGTGTCTTCGCCAGCATCCGTGATAGTCTGAAATTCATGTGAGAATTTAGAAAAGGTACCACCAGATGAAAAAGTTATGTATGTTGAACTACCAACACCGACTCTTTCAAATATATTTTGGTATGCGATTTTTGCTTTTTCATAAAAAGCGTTATGTTCAGGTTCATTTCTGGAAAATGAATATAAAGCTTTCCAATAAAATTCTCTGCCTCGCATAATACCGGATTTACTTCTGGCTTCGTTTCTGAAAATATCTTTAAAATCGTAAGGATAAGCCGGTAAGTCTTTGTAAGAATTTACATATTGTTTTAATACATTAGTGTAACTTTCCTCATTGGTCCAAGACAAACCAACTTCTCCACCATTTTTTAATTTTGTTTTAAACCAATTATCCACCACATTATCATCCCATCTGTTTGATTTTTCCCATATTTCTTTATTTTGGAGTATGGACGTCTTCATTTCTACACCCCCGATAGCATTCATTTCTTCTCTGATGATATTTTCTATTTTTTTTATTACATTCAAACCAAGTGGCAAATACGAATACACTCCGGCCATCTCTTTGTGGATATAACCGCCACGAATTAAAAGCTGAGCATTCTTGGCAGTCTCATCTGCCGGCGCCTCCCTTCTGGTCTTGGTGAAAAGCTGTGATTGTCTCATACATTTATATTATCAAAACAACTTCAAAATGTCGCGGTAGGTGACAAAGAGCATGAGGAGAATGAGAAGCGCGAAACCTACGTTGTTTAAAGTGCCGGCGATTTTGGGATTAATTTTTCTTTTGGTAATGCCCTCAATGGCGACGAAGATAACGCGACCGCCATCCAGTGCCGGGAAAGGTATCAGATTTACAATAGCAAGGTTTATGGAAATCAAAGCGGTGAAAGTAAGCAGATATGAAAAACCCAGTCGTGATGCATCCCCCACCAAACCTACGATGCCGACCGGACCGGTCACTTCCGAAATATTAGCTTTACCTATAACAGCGCTTTTTATTAAATCTACAATGCCCTGAACCGTTAAATAAGAAAGTTTTGCGGTAGTTATACCTCCTTCATAAATAGCTTTATGTAATGGTAACTTCAATATACCCACCATATCCATACTTATACCTACTATTTTTCGCGCTTGCCCCGAAGAATTTAAAATCTTATCGGTTTCGGGTGTAATTTTGAAATCCAAAATTTTTGAACCCCTGTCAACTTGTATATCAATTTGGCCGGAAGATTGGTTTACAAAATCGGAAATATTTTCCGGATTTAAGGTTTGCAAAGTTTTACCACCGTCAGAAATGCTCAAAATTTTATCGCCGGTTTTCAAACCCGCTTTTTGAGCCGGATAATCAGAAACCAGTTCCACTACAGTAAGTTGAGGATCTGTAACAGTTGCGCCAAAATCATTTTCTGCCGGTGTCGGCACACCAATCAGAAATCCCAAAGAAAAAAGAAACCAAGCAAAAAGAATATTGAAAGTGATGCCGGCGACCAGTATCCCCGCCTGCCATTTTTTGGAAACTTGTGTGAAGTTTTTGCCCGCAGAAACCTCACCCCTCGCTGGGGTTTCCTCGTAATTCTCCCCGACAATTTTTACAAAACCGCCAAATGGAATCCAATTCAAAGAAAACAAAGTATTCCATTTTTTACCCAGTTTCAAAGCTCTGGGTGGATAGCCGAACCCGAATTCCTCCACAGCAACCCCCGCTTTTTTAGCAGTCAAAAAATGCCCCAGCTCGTGGACAAATACCAGAATCCCGAGAATGATGAGGAAAATTAAAATTGTCATCTGCTTAAGTTTTTATTTCTTTTTCTTTCTTTTCGGACATCACTTCCATATTTCTCATACTTGCATCTATAATTTTTTGCATCTCTTCTTTCAATCTGAATTTATCATCTTCGCCCATGCCACCAGCCTTTTCTTTTTCTTCAATGGCTTTCCAAGTTTTGTCGCGTAAATTACGCAAAGATACTTTGCCTTCTTCAAATTGCTGTTTAACAACTTTTACAAACTGCTCCCTTCTTTCTGCCGTGAGTTCTGGAAATATGATGCGCAAACCTTTGTCAAACGGCGCAACCGAAAGCCCGAGGTTCGAAGACCCTATGGCCTTTTCAATGCTTTTGCCAATCGTCATATCCCAAGGTTCTATTCTTACACTCTTGGCATCTTCCACAGTAATATTTGCCAATTCTTTGATGGACATCTTTGATCCATAAGCTTCCACCTGCACAAAATCAAGAATAGCTGAGGTGGCTCTGCCAGTACGAATAACAGAAAGTTCTTTTGCTAACCAACTTTCCACTTCTTTGCTTTTTTCTTTTAATTCTGAAAAATCAAACATATTATACAAAAATTATACGAAAGCTACGAAAAACTGCGAAAATTCGAACGAAAATCAAACAGAATCTATGCGGACAATTCTTGCTGGTTTTAAAAACTTATCCCTAAAATTGACCAGTACTCCCAACTTTATTTGCATTTGTTGAAGATAATTTTGAATTTGTCTAAAATTATCTTTTGTTACAAACCTTACCGCCTTCAATTCTACCACAATTTTGTCATCAATTAAAAAGTCTATTATATTTCCAGTATTTCCGACAGAAACTTCCCTTTTATATAAAATGTCTTTTTCTTTCAATTTTTTCTCAAGTAAATCACCATACTGTTTTTCTCTAGCATACTGACCTAATTCTTTTTTAACATCAAATAAAATCCCATTTATTAAATATGAGAGCTCTGGATAAATTACTTTTTTGCTTACTGGTTTAATATTTTTGGTTTCCATAGCACTAATTATCTAACCACATAAACTCTAACTTTATTCTGTCTGGATCTTCAAAAAATATTGCGTAATAATTATCGTGATACTCTGGGTAATTCTTAGGCCCTCCGTATAAAACAGTAATATTGTGTGGTCTCAAAAATTTATTATAAAATTCATCCACATCTTTTTTAGATTTTGCTCTGAATGCAATATGATTTAAACCAGTTTGTTTCCTGTGGAATTTATTCTTTATATATTTTTCTCCCGTTTGTTCTATTCCAAAAGTATTTTCTCCGTCATTATGCCACCACCAATTATTATCTGCTTTGTCTAGAGTTTCGAATCCAAAATATTTCATTAGTTCATCATAAAATTTACCGGAAACATTAATGTTAGATACATTTATATGCAAGTGGTCTATACCTCTGCATATTTTACGACCATTCATTTTCGTATCTATTTTCGTTATCATTTCGTTGCTTTCGCATATTTTTCGTATTTGATTATAGCACACACGAAAGCCACTCCAAAAGCATTTTGGGTGACGAGCCACGGGTAGAGGCAAAAATCTTGGCAGTCAGAATATTTCTCAAATTTTTGTATTCGAGTTTATCTTCATAAGCGACTTCTTCCAAATTTTTAATCAAATCTCTCATTTCTTCTTTATTTTCTTTTTTTGAGAGAGAGCGTATCATAGAAAATTTTTCTTTTATTTTTGAATTTAAAAATTTTTTCGCTGGAGTGTCGAGTTCGCCCTTTTTGGGGCAACTGTCAAAGGGCGACTTTGACACTTCCAAAACCCTTACTCTGGAAAGGAAAGTTGGCAGGAGTCCACCCAAGCTTTGCAAGTTTATAAAAATATAAGTTCCAAGCGGCGGTTCTTCCAAGACTTTAAGCAGAGCGTTCTGAGCTTCAAAAGTAATGGACTTCACGATTATGAGAGACACTTTCACTTCGCCGACAAGTGGTTTGCCTATTACCCATCTTTCAAAATCCCTTACTTGGCCGATGCCAAATGTTTGGTCTTCCAGAAGCAGAAAATCCGGATTAGCAATAATTTTAAAATCCAACTGGTCAGCCAAAATTTCAAAGACAAAATTGCGATGGTCCCCACCCACCAAAATATTCGCGTGATGCAATTTTTCCTTATCCATTTTATTTTTTACCGACTACCATTCTTTTATAAGCATTCAAATGCTCTAGAGCAATGCCCGTGCCTTTGGCCACACAATAAAGCGGATTTTCGGCCAGAGTGGTTTTCACTCCGACTCTTCTGAATATAAGTTCCGCAAGATTACGCAACGATGACGTGCCACCGGTCATGATGATGCCATGGTCTATTATGTCTGAAGCCAGTTCTGGCGGTGTTTCTTGCAAAACATCTTTGATGGCTTTGACGATTTCCCGCAGTTCCCGTGAAATAGCTTTGACGATTTCATTGGTTTTTATTTCTACCGAGCGTGGCAAACCGGAAATCAAGTCTCGGCCTTTTATGATAACCGAAAGTTCTTCATCTATAGGCAGTGCTGAGCCGACTTTTATTTTTATGTCCTCGGCCGTTTTGTCTCCAATGGCCAGATTGAAAGTTTTTTTAATATAGTCGGTGATAGCTTCATCGATTTTATTACCGGCACATTTGACCGAAGTGGAAGCTACGATACCGCCGAGTGAAATCACGGCCACGTCTGTCGTGCCGCCACCGATATCAGCGATGATATGCCCCCTAGCTTCATATATAGGGACACCAGCGCCGATAGCGGCTAAAATCGGTTCCTTAATTACGTAAGCATTTTTGGCTCCGGCTTTGATAGCCGCTTCGATCACCGCCCTTCTTTCGGTTGAAGTGATGCCGGCCGGCACGGAAATCAAAACTTCGGGCTTCACGAAGCTCCAACCGCCCAAAGCTTTTTTCATATAATAAGAGAGCATGGCTTCGGTTACTTTATAATCGGCAATTACTCCGTCTTTCATTGGTCTGTAAGCCATGATGGCTTCCGGAGTTCTGCCTATCATTTCTTTAGCTTCATTGCCCACGGCCAAAATTCTTTTATTTTCCAGAAGTATTGCTACCACCGAAGGCTCGTTTAAAACTACACCCTTGCCCGGCACGAAAACCAGAGTATTGACCGTACCCAAATCAATACCGAGCTTTTTAGATAAAAACGTCATGTCCAAATACTACAAGGGAGCTTGCTTTTCGGCAATCTTGAGCTTCTGTCAAATCTCTGCCACAATTCTTATTATGTTTATCATAGACTGTCTGCCATTTTCAAAGAGTTTGAATAAGGAGTTTTTGTCATATTTCGGGCCGAAAAATCTCCCAGCCGGCTCTATAATTAAAATAAATATAAGGAACAAAAATGTGCCGGCTCTGGTCATAAAAAGCAGAGAGGCGGCGGGAATAAAAACGGAGATTAAATCGGCAAACTTTCAGCTGAAAAAGATTACCGCCCTGACCGCCAAACCGTTTTTGCAAAAAGAATTTTTGGAAGCGGCCAAAATTACCGCCGAATATTTTGCCGCTAATCTGGGAAATCTGCTGCCCCATTTAATCCCTTCATCTATTTTGGAAAATCCCAAAATGCTGTCAAAGGCGCCCTTTTTGGAGCCACTGTCAAAGGGCGCCTTTGACAGTGAAAATAAAAAAGAAGCATCGGTCCTGCAGGCTCCAGATGAAGACAGGATTACTCTCTACAAATCATTTGTAAGAGAAGAGTTTGCCAAGAAAAAATCGGTTTTTTTATGCTTGGCGCAAAATGAAGATGTGCGGCAGATAAAAGAAAAATTAGAACGCGGTATAGAAACTTATGTTTGCGCTTTCCATAACGAAATGGGTAAAAAAGATTTAAATAAGGAATGGAAAAAAGCGAACCAGCCGCATCCGGTGCTGATTGTAGCTACGCCCCAGTGGTTGTTTCTACCAAGGAAAGATTTCGACGCAATAATCATAGATAAAGAAAACGAGAGCGGCTGGAAAACTCTTTCACGGCCTTTTATAGATTTGAGATTTTTTGCCGAGACTCTCTCAAAAACCAAAAATATCCGTTTCATTATCGGTGATTCATTCCTTCGGACGGAAACTCTGTACCGATACAAACAGGGAGAAATTTCTGAATTTGAAAGTGTCAAATGGAGACTGACCGATAAAGTCAAAACTTCAATAATAGACTTGAAAGAAAGTTCTAAAAAAGAGAAGGAATTCAAAACTCTTTCACTGGAATTGCTTAATCTCATAAAAGAAAATATGGAAAAGGGTTCCAACGTGTTTATTTTTGCCGCCAGGAAAGGCCTTTCCTCCGTCACTGTTTGCCGTGATTGCGGAGAAATCGTCAAATGTTTTAACTGCGGTTCGCCGATGATTTTATATAAAACTAAAGATGGCAGAGTTTTCAAATGCCATCAATGCGGAGAAAGGAGAGACGCGGCAGAAGTCTGCCAAAATTGCCACAGCTGGAAGCTTATGGCTTTCGGTTCCGGCATTGACCGGGTGGCCGAAGAAATAAGAAAAGAAATTCCTAATGTTAATCTTTTTGAAATTCATAAAGACATCACGGAAACCAGTGCCCAAACTTCGAGTGTCATAAAAAGTTTTTATGAAAACAAAGGCAGTGTACTTTTGGGCACCGAGATGGCTTTTCCCTATCTCTACAAAAAAGTGGGAGCTTCGGCTATTTCTTCCTTTGATTCTCTTTTTTCCATACCCGATTTCCGCATCAAGGAAAAAATATTCCGCCTGATTTTGCAAATCAAAAATATAGCCAGAGAAAATTTCTTGATACAAACCAGAAATCCCAAGGATCCGGTGGTAGAATTTGCCGTGAGCGGAAACTTGGTGGAGTTTTATAGAAAAGAAATTGAAGACCGGCAAACTTTGAATTATCCGCCATTCGGTATTTTTATAAAAGTTACGGTGAGAGGCACTAAAAATTTTGTTTCGCGCGAAGCCGAGAATTTAAAAAATATTTTAGAGAATTTTAATCCGGCAATTTTCCCTTCCGTTCATGAAAAAAAAGGCGAACCGGTCGCCGTAAATGCCGTCATCAAACTACCAAGAAATGATTGGCCCCACTCTTCCCTTATTTCTGTTTTGAAATCTTTACCACCACATTTTGAAATAAAAGTTGATCCTGATAATCTGTTATAATACAGGTATGGCAAACGAAATAGTCCAAAAAGAAGACAAGATTCTGAGAAAGACGGCAAAAACCGTAGCTATTGAAGACATAAAGAGCCGGAAAATAGAAACTATAATCAGAAGGATGGGAATGGCGTTGGATAGTCAGGAAGACGGTGTGGCCATCGCCGCCCCGCAAATCGGCGAAAACTTGCGGATTTTCGTGGTCTCCAAAAAAATATTTGAAATAATGGCCGAGGAAAAAAGGAAAAATATGTTGAGAGGCAAAAAGGGTAAAAGTTCCAAAAGAGAAAACTTGGAAGAATTTGAAAAATTAGAAAAAGAAGAAGCGAAAATGAAAGATATGGTTTTTATAAATCCGGAAATATTGAAAACTTCAAAAGAAAAAGTGGTGACTGAGGAAGGTTGCCTCTCGGTACGCTGGCTTTACGGTAAAGTCAAAAGAGCACAAAAAACTCTGGTGAGAGCTTACGATGAAAACGGCAAAATATTTACTTTGGGCGGTTCGGGGCTCCTGTCCCAGGCTTTCCAGCACGAGATTGACCATCTTAACGGAATACTTTTTACCGATAAGGCGACAGACTTAAAAGAAATGCCCCCGCAAAATAGTTTATGACAAATAAAACAAACTGGGTATTTTTCGGCAGTTCGGAATTTAGTGTTTATGTTTTGGGTGAATTAAAACTTCATAATATTTTACCTTCTCTGATTGTCACCACCCCCGACAAACCAAAAGGTAGAAAACTGGCGCTAACTCCAACACCGGTAAAAATTTGGGCTAACGAAAACAAAATAGAAGTTCTTGATCCTGTTTCTTTAAGAAATAATCCTGACTTAATCTCTAAGCTACAAGCTACAAGCTCTCAGCTTTTTTTGGTCGCTTCTTATGGCAAAATAATTCCTAAAGAAATTTTTGAAATACCCAAACATAAAACTTTAAATATTCACCCGTCACTCTTGCCAAAATACCGTGGTGCTTCACCAATACAGAGTCAGATTTTAGAAGACGAAAAAGAAGTGGGGGTAACTATTATGCAAATTGATGAAGGAATGGATACGGGGCCGCTAATTGTTCAAAAAACTTCACCTTTTCCCTCCCCTGATCAAGGGGAGGGTGGCCGTAGGCCGGGTGGGGTTCCTAGCAGAAAAGAATTGGAAAAAACGCTAGCAATAGAAGGAGCGAGATTATTCGCTCACATTTTGCCCGAATGGCTCATGGGCGCCATTGACCCGATAATGCAAAATAAGAGCAAAGCGACATATTGCCAAAAAATAGAAAAGGAAGATGGCGAGCTCAAAATAGATTTGAATAATTTGGAAAAAAACGCTCGCGAAAATTTGCTTAAAATAAAAGCTTTTGAAGACTGGCCAACTGCTTACTTTTTCCTCAACAATAAGAGAATTATAATTACAGACGCCACACTTGAAGACAGTAAACTCAAAATCTTGAAAGTAAAACCTGAAGGTAAAAGTGAAATGTCTTATGATGATTTTTTACGGGGTTTGAAATAGCCCTTTAGCAAATTTTTGATTTTCGCTCCGCCGTGGCGCATAAGGTGGAAAGTTTTTTTCCTTCTGGAAGTCATCTCGTGAACTATTTCATCTTTGACTTCATCAATAGCGGCATAAAGGTCTTCTTCTTCTGCTACTGAATAATATTCTTGCCCTTCATAATTGATGCGGATTTCCGCTCTGAAAATATCACCGGATTTATGATGTTTGGTTGTCCTACCCACTTCGACATTTATAAGCGCCTCCCGTCCGAATGGCTCGTCCGGGCGGGCCCCTTCTTGGAAAAATTTTTCCAGCATATTAATTTTCTTTTCGATATATTCCGAAATTGAAGGGGTAAGTGTGGTGCCGGTGGCTTTTATATTTATTCTCATTTTTTTACAAAATTAATTAACAATTAATCAAAAATATTTATGAGATAAGCATCTATAGCCCTCTGGTCAACATCATAAAAATTTTTGTTTTCCTGGTGAAGCATACTTGCTAGACTTTTGCCCACGAAACGGAAGTGCCATGATTCAAACATATAATATGCGTTACCTTTCGGATATGAAAGAATGAAACCGTATTTGTAAGCATTACTCAACAACCAATCATAAGCGCGGCTGCTTGCAAAATCACTGAAGCCGGCTCCAAGATCGGGAGTGGTGAAATCGATAGCCGTCCCCAGTTGATGTTCCGAATAACCTTGGTCAGCCGAAAACTTGTTGGCGTCACCGCCATAAGTTACCGTGTAAGTATTCTTTAAACTGCTTTGCTCACCAAATGAACGGTAGCCGGATATTATATTCAGGCTCACACCTTCTCGCGCCGCCGCCGTAATCATCTCTTGCAGATAAGGAAAAGCTTTAGTGTGAAATTTTATTTCCTTGCCTTTTTCAAAAATGTAATCCGGCGGTATATCGGTTAAATCTTCCGGCACATAATTTTCATTCAAAAAATAAACTTTGGAATATTTTTGCAAAAGTTCTTTATCGGTTTTGGACAGTGTGTCCAGTTTGCCGACCGTTTTGGCTATCTGACCTATTTGATTGGAAAAAGTGCTATTTATGTAGCGTTCTGTACCAAGCGAGTTCCGGAGATTTGCAATAATATTTTCAAATTCAACAACAGTCGTCTCTGAATTAGTAATATTTTGCAAAATATCTTTATAAGTAAGCTGGTAAAAATATCCGGCTACAAACAAGCCCACAGCCGCTACGGCTGTCACAATAATAAGAACCAGCTTCTCTAATTTATGTTGCTTAGGGGTCATAATATGATTCTACCATAAAATCTGCTCCGCTTGATAGAGGAAGTTAAGACTTGTTTTGTATAAAACAGAAACCGCCTCATCTGAGAGAACGACGAGGTCGGTTTCTCTTAGCGGGCGGGTCAAACCATATCGGAGAGGATACATAGACGAGGTTTGCAAGTAAACCCATATCTCTCGCCGATTTTCTCGGCATACGGCATCCAATGAGCAACTTGTTCACTAAGTTTTCCCAAGTCGACCTCGTCCATGGTATCGAACGAAGCAATCTCAAAACCGTAGCAATCAAAGTCTTCTCGAATTTTCCGAAAAAATCTTTCCCCCTTCGGAGCTTCACTGCCCATTTCGTCGCCATCCAACTCGAACTCAATGGGGTCTCCTTCCTTTGTAAGAACCTTATAGTCTTCCAACGCTTCTAGAAAGGCCTCTGGAAAACTGATATCTCCCGTGGCTCCCCCAAAACCAACATATACAAACGAACCTGGATGCATTGTATCTCCTTCTCAGCTACTCTTCATAGTAATATGTAATCAAAATTTAGTCAAGCTGGGCTCCCTATTATACATAATTTTACTTTGTCCCGCCGTAACTTTAGTGAAGGAGGAGAACTTTAAACTGGGTTGGGATTAAAAAAGAAATTGAATTTTCTGGAATTTCGAGTATATTTTCAAATCTTTCACTTCAGAACCGAGAGTAAATTTTTTATCTGTTTTTGAGAAGTTCTTGTAGTTGGTTCAAAATTCCCCGTATGGCTTCCAGGGCATTTGCCATTTGATTATTGGTAGATAGAGTTGCGGTGGTAGTAGGGGCGGAAATCTTAAAAGTTGCTACTTCTGAAGCAAATGACATTCTATCTTCGCTCTGGTCTGAATTGTGCGAACGGCCATATGCCCAAACGGAATATTCTTTGTCAGGGATTAGCGGAGTGCCATCATATGCCTTAGAAATACTTGGACCAGCTGAAGTCAATCCTGAATACATTTGCTGCGAACCAGTTCCATCGCTTGGTGCCACCATCACCCAATAAGCCAATGGTTGAGACCAGCTGCTCACTGCCTGCCACTTAAATGTAGGATTTAGTGTACCTGAAGTTTCAACTGTAATAGGGAACATTCCAAGAAAAGTTGACACGCCTGTTTTAGAAGCTGGTCCCTCCTTACCCGAAGCATCGAGAGCGGTAACATAATACAAATAATCGCCAATAGTATAGTCAGAAATTGGATACAAACTGCTGCGGCTTATATGCCATGCGGAACCTGGGCAGCTTGACCCGCTTATCGGCGACAAATACCATGTACCATATGTTCTTTGAAGATAACAAGGATTTAATGATGATGGATTGCTAAATTCCCCGACGACACTGAAGGTTGAGTCTTGTGGTTTTTTTTGGTATAAACGGAATGCACTCACATTAGAGAGATTGCTGATGTCAAAATTAAAACTCAAGCTCTCCATAGTTTTCGGCCAGTTATTAACACCATTACCTATGCCAAATCCCACTTTAAGACTTGTCGGCGCCGGTAAATTGACTGTGGTTGGGGCTGGGGCTGGCGTACAGCTTTGATTTAATGCCGGTCTCGCGTTAGTAGTACTGCAATTATTTGTATCGGCACAAGTTCTCGTTTGTGTATTATTTGCACAAGAAGACCAGTCACTGCAGCTCCATGATTCCGAACAAAGTGTTGGTGCGGGAGTTGGGGTCACAATGTTAAATGTCGCATCGCTTTTATCAAAGACAGTCTGATTTTCCAGGAAAGTTTTAATCTCAAACAGATAAGCTCCAGCCGCTAAACTGGTCGGCACAGTAATCTGCTCAATGCCATCATTCGGAGTATTGCTCAAGAGATCATGCTCTCTACCAGTAGAATCTCTCAATCTTATGGTTATAATTTTATGAGTCGCAGGAAGATTGCTTGACCATTTGATATATTGCGAAGAACCGGTTGTCCAAGTTTCTCCTCCGTTGGGGGAGACGACATTAATATAATATTGCGATGTTGGGCAAGCGGCAAATTCACAATTTGGTCCGGTACGACTTACATAGGAACCATTTGGGCAAAGCTTGGCGTCTGTAGTACAGGCAATTGGCGGCATCGGTTGTCCTGGGCAAGCACCAATATTATCACCATGAGCCAAATGTGCTTCCCATGCTGATTTTCCGATTGTGATTGTTTGTTTGTTAGCGGTGTTCCCATCGGGAATATGACAAATGTTAATTTTTGATTCTTCTTTCTTTTCAATACTTTCATTTATTTTGGTCATGGTCTTGGGGCCGACAATACCAACCGATTCCAGTCCATTTTTTTCCTGAAACTTTTTAACCGCCTTTTCAGTTAGGGGACCGTAATAGCCGGTCACTTTGCCTTCGGGGTAAACTTCCGGGTCCTGCTTCAAGAACTTCTGCAGAGTTTCCACTTCTTTTCCCTCAGCGCCCAACTTAAGAGATTTGGTTAATTTTTCTATCTGCTCTCCTACTTTTTTAATTTCTCCCTGAAGACGGCTTAATTCCGCCTGCAATTTTTGGATTTGCTCCATAAGCCGGCTGAGTTGTTGCTGGGAAGAAATCATCAGATTCTCCGCGCTGGCACTCGTATTTATATTTACAGCCGTACTTACGCTTGGAATTTCGGCTTTGGCAAATGTCGGCAAAACTAACATCAGCGCTATCATTAAAAACCCAATTGCAAAATATTTTTTCATATTAAAATATTAAATTTTCTAGTAAATTTTCTTTTTATCATTATACTATGTCCAAAAAATTAAAAATTAAAGAGTGGTGGATATTATTTTTAATAATAACAAAATATGGCTCTATTAAGCCATATTTTGTCGATGCTCCGCTTGATAGAGGAAGTTAGAAATTGTTTTTAAAATTTTATATAAAAAAGCCACCGCTTGGTCGGTGGCATCGCAACTTCGTTATTGGGAGAGAGGACTGCAATTATCCTCTTCTTATTCTCGACTCGATTGCACCGTGCGCACGGTGTACTTGCTGTCGAGAGTAACGGATAAAAGAAGGAAGATTAGTCTCAGAAAGGTTTTTCCAAGTCCTTGTCCTGAAACTAACCTAAAGCTAGAGTAATGATGTCTCACTAGCCCCAACTGTTATGAAGTATAAATAAAACAAGAAAAAAATAAAGCTTTTTTTATCTTAAAATAATCACTCAGCTCCGCTTGATAGAGGAAGTTAGAACTTGTTTCGTATAATTTATATGGGGTGGGGGGTATGGCAGGATTGATTTATAAAATGTTAATTTAAGACACTGTCCATTCTATAAAAAGTGAATTTTCAAATTATGACTTCATTAAACGCACAATTGGTGGCTCAAAAAGTATCCGAAACTATCCGAACCGGAAGGAGGGTGGTCTTAGGCGAAATTATACGAAATAGCGGGTATTCGAGGGAGACTTCTTTGAAACCAAAATTGGTAACTAACACAAGGAGCTACAAAACAGCTATAAGGCCCGTAATTGACGGCATAGAGAGAGAAATTCAAAGAATTGAAGAGACAATAGCAGAGAAAGACTTCAGTAGTGAAGAAATGCGAACACTTGTCTATTCACTCGATATTTTAATCAAGAATTATCAGTTGTTATCGGGTGGAGCGACATCCAAAGAAATCCTTGTTCTGCCATCAGAGATTATTGAAAAGAATGATATAAAAGTGATTACCAAGTAAATAATGTTGGAAAATGTTGGAAATATGAATAATTTTTATGCTAAAACTAGGTGGGATCGTTTCTTAGACATTTATATCAGAAATGGCTTTAGTAATGTGTACCGCTCCGCATTGGAAGCCGGATATGCGGAAACAACAGCCAGGGCACAGGGCAAGCGGATACTAGATACTGCCATGAGAAAGCTGATGGGAAGGATTGCCTAATAAATTGTTTCGATTATGAGTTTTAACGTTCCAAGTATTTCATCACCCTCTTTTATTGTTTTGCCACATTCCATGAGAGTTAGTCTCTTATTTGATTTCATTTTATGTGCCAGCTGGTTTCTTCTCTTATTATACTGCCTGAGTTTTGGTACAAGATGTTCGGTAACAAGTAAATCTTTAGAACAAGCATTAAAAAGATTGATGAGTGTGCCTAGTTCTGCACTATTGTAGATATAGTCTTGGAAATCATCATCGGGGAAGCCCGATTTCATTATCACTATTGTACTAAGATGAAATTGAACATCGTTAGTTTGGATAATAAGTTCCCCATATTTGCTATTTTCATGAATTACCTGTTGTTCGGCATATTTTTCAATGAGTTTTTCGGTTATCTTTACATATTGTCTAGCTCTTTCCTCCTTATCCTTATTAACCATGTGCCCGTCTCTAATGAGTCCCCCCAACTCAATATAGCGTTTCTGCACCCTTTCTTCTCCCGAGTTATCTTCATCTTTCATATTATTTTAAATTCTCACCCATCTTGTTTGGTGCGTCGTTAGCAACATGGGTTATAGCATCTGCAATTTCGTCCAAATGGGTATCTATCGCCTCGTTTGTTATGTGTTTTGTAAAAAAATTCTCTTTAAAGGAAAAATAATCCCTATTCAAATCAGAAATAATCCTATCCGGTCTAGTTATATGATGCATCCCATCAACTTCAATGTATAAATTATCTTTATGTATATAAATATCTACATGTTTATGTCCGTCATAGTGTTCTAATTCAAACTCTACTTCTCTTTGCTTAAGCGCATCTGCAAGCATCAAAACATGTTTTGTTGGTTCGTTGTTTGGCATAAAATAATTTTATCACACTAGCTGGGTGGGGGGTATGGCGGGGATGAAAACCCAAGTGTTAAGTTAAGACATTGCCTATTCTATAAAACTTCAAAAAAGTAAATTTTTTACTAGATTTTGTATATGGGGAAATATGGCGAAAAATATGCTTTTAAATATAGGAAAATATAGGAATTTCTGGGTATTTTATGTGTTGGATAATGTAGGATAAAGTAGGATTTAGAAACTAGGAAAAACTAGGATTGATTGGTGTGATTTTCTGTTTATCTAAACAAACTTTTAAACCAAAAAACTATTTTTGTTAAAAAAGAAACTCCGGATGTGTCTTCCGTGGTAGTTGCCGAAATATTTATTACAGATGGTTTGCTTGAGGTCGCTTCTTCCATTTTCTTAATATCATTTTTTACTTTTTGTTCAATAACTTTTTGTGGTATTTGTTCAACAGCTGGTGTTATTTTTTTTACTTCAGATTCTGATTTTGGGGTATTAACCGGAACGACATTTGCTATACACTGCTTTCCAATAAGAGTATATTCAGCCTTACATCCACAGTCTTTTTCTCCGGCCGAGATTCCACCTGCACCCAAAGCATCTGAACAAAATTCCGATATATTCACACATTTATTGGTTTTGGTTGATTGAAAAAACCCACTATCACATTTACAGTAGTTGCCCTCTTGATGACTATTTAAAATGCCTCCCGCAACGCATACATCCACTTTAACACATGCATTTTTATCTCCATTCACTACATATCCCTGATTACATTTACACTCATTACCAGAAGCATATGAATTTATTGGGCAGGTCAGAGTTGATGAATATGAACCAGAATAATTATCTATAGGAGCACCTGAATAGTTTCCAGAAA
>CAYICK010000003.1:0-27076 GCA_964361905.1 uncultured Candidatus Saccharibacteria bacterium
GGGGATGGCACACGCACCTCCCGCAACATCAGGCGTCACTGTCCCCTGCCCTGATATTACAGCCTTCACTTCAAATTCAGATGTTGAGGCAGCCGGATCACAAGTCAAAGTCGCTGTATTACTTACTCCACTATAAGTTGAAGAAATGGTGGCAGTGCCAACTCCAGTGCAACTGGCCAAACCAGCATTGCTCACAGAAGCAAAAGCCCCACCAGAAGTAACTGACCAAGTGGCAGAAGAAGTGACATCTTGGGGTATTCCAGATCCGCTTGACCCATCGGGGTCATAAGTACCGGTAAACTGTTTTGTTTGGCCGACTGTTATGGTAAAAGTAGTTGGACTAATATCGTAAGTTGAAACAGCGGCCATTGATAAGACATTAAATGCTACACAGTAATAAGTACCTGTGTTGCCCGTTAGTAATACAACATCAGCATTATTATACTCCTCTTTATCATTATGACACCATATTTCAGCACTGTATGGATCATCACCGGTTCCAGGAGGAGAACTGAAAGGAAAATACCCTGACTTAAGAACCTCTCTAACGTAGATTCGATCAGTTTCGGGACGAGAACCAGTAGGATTATTTATAGGAAAATCAGAAATATCTAAAGTGGCAATCCCCGAAGCGTCAGTCGTACCAAATGTAACCCATGGACAGAAACCGGATGGTGCAGTTATTTCACCGATAGTATTACCGGGGGCTATATCAGTCTTATTATATAAATTACAACCCATTACTGTAGTGTAATAGCTTCTTTGGAAAGACCACCCGACCTCTGTATGACAGTTAGGATGAGTAGCTAAAAAGTTTGTTGCAGTAGTTGAGTTGATTAATCCACCTGTACCTTCCCAGTTTGGTAAATCTGATTCGTTATCACAAACTATAGATGTAACAACTATTTTTGAAGCTAATATTGGATCACAAGTCAAAGTGGCTGTACTATTAATTCCACTATAAGTTGAAGAAATTGTAGCAGTGCCATCGTCAATACAACTGGCTAAACCAGCATTGCTTACAGAGGCAAAAGATGCACCTGAAGTAACTGACCAATTTGCAGAGGCAGTGACATCTTGGGGTATTCCAGATCCGCTTGACCCATCGGGGTCATAAGTACCGGTAAACTGTTTTGTTTGGCCGACTGTGATATTGATTGCATCTGGAGTAACTTCGTAAGAAGGCGGCAACGAGCAAGTCGCAAGAGATGAAGCATTGCTAGAACCTTTACTTGCACTCAATAAATAAGTCACTCCGCCAGTACCACTCGTACTGCCTGAAGCAGAGACAGCGCCTATGTCGGGAATGATATTTTGGCTAGTACAATTTGAAGTCGCCCAGGATAAGTTGTCAGAGGCATCACAGCTGAAAGTATCAATTTTGCAGGCCGGAACAATATGGAGTTGAATTCTAAAAGTTGTGGTTTCAGGAAATCCTCCAACACAGTAAGGTACTGTTTGAATAAATATTACGTCATCGCTAACAATCGGATCAGAATCATACTTTTTACTAACAATCCCTCCATTGTATTGAAGAATTCTGGGGTTTGTCGGCCAATCCGGACGGCGATATCCAGCGCTATCGTATATTGGAGGAAAGGCCGGTGGATATGGATTGTCCGTTCCTGGACCAGGATACTCATATGGAAACCATGTAGGATTAGGATACTTGGGGAAAGGGGGCCAACCAAGGTACTCATAATCATCACTGCCTGGAAAACTTATGATGTTACTATCAATGGGCATCTCCATCCTGATAGTAAAGGTTAAAACGTCCCCACTAATTATGTTAACATCTCTTGTCTCATCCATAGATTTTGGCGTTGTACCGTCAGTATCAAGGTTATTAAAATTTCCATAACCTTCTATATCAACGTTAAGTCTAGACAACAATTCTGGAGTACATATCATCGCCGCTTTTGCCACTTTGGGCTTCACATTTATGAAAGAAACAGTCAGAAAAGTCAGGAAAATCAGAGCAATGAGGTAAAAATTGACATTTTTTATATTTAAAATATTCTTCATATTATTTAGTCCTCAAAGTAACATTGGCCAATACTTTGTCCCCCACTTTAACTATGGTTAAAATAACAGTATCGATTTTCTTGGTAAATGTTTTGACTATCAGACTGGCTTCGGTTTTGTTGTCAGTGGTTTTCCAGCCGGCTTTTTCAAAATTGGTCTGGAAGGAGGTAGCTAGAGTGGTAGGAGTGGTACTTGAATATGTAAGTTCTACAATTCTCAACCTCTCTCCGGTAGCCGTGACAGTATCCTCCCCTCTTTGCCATACACCGCCTTTAACCATCAAACTCTTGGGAAAGTCGGTTGGATATTTGTCTTTTTCCATCACAGTGTATTGGTAATTGTCGGGTAAAGGATTGAACACTCTTTCTGGTGCAGTGTTTTGAGTGAGAGGAGCCGATGGTTGTATGGATACAAAGTATATAGTGGCAATTACCGCTAACAAAACCAACACTAAAACTATCCAGAAGATGGGTTTTTTGAAGAGATTGTGAAAACACAAGGAACCTAGTGGACAGCAATTTGCAACCGGATTTGGTAGTGGATTTGGCGAGTTAGGATTTTGATTTGGTTCAATCATAATACTATTTATTATACCCCTATTAATACACAAAAATATTCTTATTGTGGATATCTAAATTTGCTGCCAGCTGTCAGAATTGGATTTGATCCCCGACCGAAAGCCCACTCAAAACTTCCACAAAACCATTGTTGCCGACAAGGCCTAATGTGATCGGGATTAGCTGGGTTTTTTTGCCGATAACTTTATTTACAAAACTCTGGTTATTTTCTTTTGAAATAGCATAAAGCGGTATGACTAAAACATTTTCCTTCTTAGCAGTTTGAATTTTCAGATTGGCAGTAAGACCGTTTTTCATTTTAGGATCAGGACTCGACAGATTGATTTTGATTTTGTAATTAACCACACCATCAAGCAGGATATCGCCCGGTTCTATATAAGAAACAAACCCCGGAAACACTTCACCCGGAAAAGCGTCAAAATCCACGGAAACAGGATCACCCGCCGCTATTTTCCCTATGTGGATTTCAGAGATATTGGCTTCAATGTATATTTGGTCCTGGTTAGAAATTGAAACTAGCGTTTCTCCGGCCGAAATCGCCGCACCCACCTTTGCATCTTGTACCGTAATAAGACCGTCAAATGGCGCTTTGATGACAAATTTGGCCAAAACCGCCTCCAAGAAAGAGACGGCGGCGATAGCTTGAGAAACTGCCGCCTCTTGGACGAGCACGCTCTCAAACTTACCCACTCCATTTTTAGCCGAAGCGGCATTTACTTTGTCTTTGGCGGTTACAATTGATGCGATGGCTCCGGTAACATCGCTTCTGGATAAAGATACGGTAGCTTTATAGTTGCTGACCGTAGTATCGTAAACATAGTCGACTGAAGTAAAGGAGTTGACGGCCCCCGCTATCTTATCCAAAAAATTAGAAATTATTTTCAGATCGCTTATGGCTTTATCGGCCTCATCCATTAAATTGGCAGAATTCATACTTGGCAATCTTTTTTGCCAATTCAACAAAACAGTTTCAATATTTTTTCTCTCTGCATTTATTTCCAAAGCCATGTCACTCGTTACATCAAAATAATGGACAAAATTGCCGGAAGTAATGGAAATTTCAAAACGCGGAAATTCGGGAATATTCTTAAAAAATTGATCGGTCCTATTTCTGATCGCGTTATCGGCATAATTAAATCCGTCCTTGACCGTAGCATCCAAATTTTTATAAGCATCTTCATAAGAGATGGGCGCGGTATTTTTTATTTGCCGTAATTTTATTCTTTCTGCCGCGAGTGAAGCCTTGGCTTTCTCCAGATCAGCTTCAGTTTCTCCGGATTCCAAAGAAGCTATGACCTGCCCCGATTTCACCGTGTCCCCCACAACGGCAAAAATTTCTCCGATTCTTCCCGACCTGTCAAAACCAATATCAACACTTTGGTTTGGTCTTACTTTTCCCGTGGCTGATACTTCGGTAACGACATCCGCCCGCGCCACTGTCGCCAGTTGCTTGTTTTTGCCGTTTTTTAATTTTAATCCAAATGCTATTGATGCGGCCAAGATTATAACCAGGCTTATGAAAATTAAAATTTTTGCCATTTTATTACTTAAATTATAGCACATCTTCCGACCGACCATCAGCCAAAATTTTGCCGTCACCTATTTTAATGACTCTCTTGGTCATTTTTGCATATTCCGGCTCGTGAGTAACCATAATAATAGTCTGGCCGTTTGAATTAAGTTCCAAAAAAGCTTTCATCACTGTTTCAGCGGTTTCCGAATCAAGATTGGCCGTCGGCTCATCGGCAAAAATTATTTTTGGATCATGAGCGATAGCCCGAGCAATGGAAATCCTTTGTTGTTCCCCGCCGGAAAGCTGGTTGGGTAAGTTATTAAATCTTTCACTTAAACCGATTTTTCGCAAAGCATCTTCCGCTTTCCTGTAAGCTTCTTTTTTGGGCAGACCTTGCATCAAAAGCGGTATGACTGTATTTTCAATCGCCGAAAGTTCCGGCACCAGAGCATAATCCTGAAAGACATAACCGAGTTTTTTGAGGCGAAATTCGGTTCGTTCCTCGTGATCAAGAGAAGTGATGTTCACTCCATCTATTATTATTTCTCCGGAATTGGGATGATCCAAAAGGCTGAGTTGATATAACAAGGTCGACTTGCCGGAACCGGACCGCCCGGTGATGGAAAAGAATTCCCCGTCGTTTATCTCAAATGACATATCATTAAGTACAACCAGCTCAGTGTCTCCGGTTTTAAAAGATTTTATTAAATTTTTTACTTCTATTATTTTCATATACGAAAAGTTATGCGAAAGCTGCGAAAAGCTACGAAAATTTTTCGGAATCGATACGAATAATTCTTGCTGGTCTCATAAACTTCTCTCTAAAATTAACTAATAATCCAAGTTTGATTTGCGTCTGCTGAAGATAATTTTGAATCTGCCGATAATTATCTTGCGTTATAAACCTCGCAGCTTTAAGTTCTATAACGATTTTATCATCTATAAGGAAATCCATGATATTACCAGTGTTGCCAACTGATACCTCCCTTTTATAGGAGATGTCTTTCTCTTTCAGTTTTTTTTCAATCAAATCTCCATATTGTTTTTCTCTAGCATATTGCCCCAACTCTTTTTTAACGTCAAATAAAATCCCGTTTACCATGTAAGACAATTCCGGATAAATCACCTTCTTACTTACTGATTTTTTTCTTTCTGTCTCCATAATTTAATAAAATAATTGTTCGTCGTGAAATAATTCGAGTCTTATAAATTTTTTCTTTGGTACAATCATTTTTACTATATTTTGTTTGTGATTTTTCGTATCTATTTTCGTTATCATTTCGCAGCTTTCGCATAGTTTTCGTATCACCGCCCAAGTATGGAATCCAAAGTATTTTTCTTGACGACAATCCTGGCTGGCACATACCCGGCGATTATGGTGGCCAATATGAGCAAAAATGCCCTGAAGATAGTGGCCGACACTTCAGCCACCAGGATACCGTCACTGAACGGGAAAGAAATCGGGTGTTTTTGTATAAAAGGCACAAGGAATGCGTAAAGAACCAAAAGACCCAGTCCGATGCCCAATATTGCATAAAAGACTGATTGAAAAACATAGGCGGTTTCAATCACACTAGATCTAATACCGATTCCCTTGAGTATTCCTATAAATTTTTTGCGAGTAATGGCATTAACAAAAATAACAATAAAAGTCGTTATGGAGGCGACTACCAATCCGATTGAGCCGATAATGTCTCCCAACAAAGCAAAAGTATCTCTCATGTCATTTATAAATTTCGGCTTGCCCTCTTCAAAAGTCTGAACCCTGGCGGTATTTCCCACCCCGCTTTGTATTAAAGCGTTCCTGACAAGGATCGGATCGGTGCCGGGTTTTATTTTGATGACGATCTCGTTGACATTGTAATCGTTGCGACCGGACAAATCGCGAAAAGTTGAATCAAGCATAAACACGCGCATATCAATCTCATCAACTTTAGTCCTAACGATGCCTTTTACTGTAAATTCTTTAACATTTCCATTTATGGTCAGCCGCACCCTGGACCCTATATCGACATTTTCTATAGCTTTAAAGGCCGAAGATTCAACTTGCAGATATTTTTTTAAAACATAGGCTCCGAGTATGACTGATTCGGTGTCATCTTCTGTCAGATACGACCCCTCAATTATTTTTTCCGACAACCCGGTGGCATTGTTTTCAAGATTTGGATTTATCCCCGCAATTACAGCGTTGGTTTCGTTGGCTTTGTCGGTATAATTTACTCTTTCTTTGTAAGTGCCCTCAATCTTGCCGCCAACGGTATATCTAGGCGTGTAAGCTGTCGTCCACGGCATATTTTTTATGATTTCAATAATATTCGGGCTATTTTCAATATAATTTTTGTTAAGCGGAGTGGATACGAAAATATCACCGACATAGCGTTCCTTGTAAACATCCATAATACTTTGGATAAGACCGACCAAGACCCCCCTCACAACTACGAGATTCAGGAATGTCAGCATCATCACGAAGATAATAAGCATGGTCGTAGCTTTGCTTGACCTTTTCACCTGTCTCAGTGCCAAAAAAAATCCAAGTTTTATCGATATCAGCAGCCTATCAAAATTTTTCTTCTGCCTCTGCATTGATTTAATAATAACACAACCCCGATCGATTTTTTATTTCAAGCCTTTGCAATTTGAGGCGGGAGTGAGTCCGGCGGCACGGGCTTTTTCTATTGAATCAAAAGTGATGAGATTGGCTGGGGAAATTTGTTTGGCGCCAGCGCACCAAGGATAATGGTATTTGGCGCCGTTTTTTGACGCTACTACTGCGCCCGCCATAGCATTTTGCGAAGGCTGGGCTTGATTATTTAAGTCCGAGGCAACAAGAGAATTTGTACTCACTCCCTTAACTTCTCCTCTATTATCTATTATCTTCACTGTAGGCCTCTTTTCCTGCAACCCCGAAACCCGGCCCAAACAAAAGGCTATTATAGCCACCAAAACCAAAACAATGGGCACGAAATATTTGCTGTTTAAAAAATTGTTTAATTTTCCTCCTGTTTTTTCTTCTTGCATTTTTAGTTATTATCTATTATACTCTTTATATGGCCCATAAAAAAGCCGCCGGCACAACCAAAAACGGTAGAGATTCAAATCCGAAATACCTCGGGGTGAAGCTCTCGGATGGAAGCTCTTGTCAGACAGGTTGTATTATCGTGCGCCAAAGAGGCTCGGAAATACTTCCGGGAAACGGCGCCGGCATGGGTAAAGATTACACTATTTTCGCCAAGAGAGACGGCAAAGTTAAAATGTCCTCCAAAAGAAAAGTGCATTTTGACGGCACCACTATCATCAAAAAAGTCGCTTCTGTAATATAACTCACCCTATTTTTATTATTTTGCCGTAGATCAGTCGTTGTGCCAATTTAAAGATAATTATTAAAATAATTAGGGCTATAAACACATAGTTCAGGTTTTTGTATATTAAAAAGAAACTGTACATTCCTCTGCCGGCCAACCAACCTATGGGAATTACAACCAAGAGCCATATGCACGTCACGATCAAATCATAAACAACAAATTTCAAAAATCGCATTTTTTGCGCCCCAAGATATATGACCATTAGAAACCTGGTCCCATACAAAAACTTCATCAGCAAGAACATCAAAAAAGCACTGCGTCTTGTAACCTTGTCGGCAAAAAATGCAATTTTATCGTAGATATTAAGACAAGTATTCCATTGGTGCGTGATTTTTAAAAAACGCAAACCCCAAAAATACCAAAAAAAATCGCACGAAACTGTACCCAACAAAGAAAACACAAAAACTGTTTTAATTGACCAGAAACCCTGAGCGGCCAAAAATGAAGAGGCCAAAACAATACTTTCAGCAAGAAAAAAAGTCCCAAAAAAAATTGCTGCCTGTTTGTAAAAAGCAAGAAAACCTATCATCTGATAGCTCAACCCGCTTACATATTGAATTTGTTCTAAGTCCATTTGACTAAAGGGTAGTTCGTCAATTTTTATTTATGGAATATTCGATTGCTTGTCCTGTTGATTTAAAAATTGACGAACTATTTTCTTGCTGAATCTCAGGAAAATCCTGTCGGGTAGCGCAAAGGCAATATATCTTAGCAGAAGAACAAGACCGATAGACGAACCTACGAGTATAAAACTTATTCCAAATAAACTGATGGCTATAATTTGATCTAATGAATTTACATTTTCTGTTAAATTTATTATCTCCATTCCTGGTATTCCAGCCACATTCGTAACATAAGCGTCCATTGCCATCAAATTCAGCCACAATCCGCCAACAATAAAGGCCAGGCTTACAATTTTGAGAATGAGGTTTACGATTTTATGATACGGCCTCTGAATATCATCCAGAGAAGAAAAAACAGATTTCTGCAAAAATTTCCAATAAGATCCGAGAATTGACATATTTTTATCAGTTTAAATAACTGCTTATTTATGCTATTACAGCACATCCATTATGTAAAGCCCAATTGTTTATAAGCCATGCAGAGTTTTGTAATTTCCCCCGACTATGTTAACATCAAAATAGGAAACAAATCATCTGGGGGATAAGTCATGAATGGCGTAGTATTTTTGAGAAAGTTGTACAACTGGACAGCTTTAGCAATCGCCCTTTGGGTGGCTTTTGAGTATTTTTGGCTAATAGTTGCAGGCGCCCCCAGTCCGATTTTTAGAAGCGAAACTGGGGTACCATTTGGATTTATGCTCTGCAGCTCTTTGATTTGTGCCGCTTTGGGATTATTTCTCAAGCGGCTCGAAACATCTTGAATACTAGGTTTGGTTCATCAGGGTCTGTTTTGATGTCAGATAATTTCTGGACACCAAAACAGACCTTTTTTTTAGTTATTCCTTCTCCACCCCCACTTTAAATTCGGCTTTATTTTTGCCGACTTGAGCAACCACAGTATGCTCCCCTATTTCTTTAATCGGTTTTGGAATTATTAAAAATTCCGAATCAATTTCCACTTTGGCTTGCTCTTTCAGCACTGCCGATATTTCCGCCGGATGAATTTGCTCGAATAAATGCCCTTTATCGTTGGCTTTCTTTTGCAAAACCACTTTTACTTCTTTGAGCATTTCAATCTGTTTTTCGGTCAGCTTTTCTCTGATTTCTATCTCAGCGGCCATCGTTGATTTCAAAAGTTCGGCCTTCCTCTCCGCTTCCGGCGAAGCATACTCGGCCATTTTTTTGGGAATTAAAAAATTGTTGGCATAACCGTCAGCCACATTTTTAACTTCATATTTCCTGCCCACCCCTTTTATGTCTTGCTTCAAAATGATTCTCATATCGCTAATATATCATAAATAATAAAAAGTGCGGAACTCCCCTCTCCTAATATAAGAGAGGGGTTGGGGGGTGAGTTATTTCAAAAGATATTTCACTGCCGCGTCCATCTGCGGGTCAAGGCCTCCTTTGGTATTTTCCGGAGTCAACTTGACTTCAATATCAGGAGTCAGCCCACCGTTGGAAATAGATTTGCCGAACGGGGTGAACCAGTGAGCCACAGTTATTTTGAGAGAAGTATCTGGGGTCAGCGGGACCAATTCCTGCACAGAGCCTTTACCAAAAGATTTGGCGCCAACAAGAACAGCTTTTTTGTATTCTTGGAGAGCGCCAGCCAATATTTCGGAGGCTGAGGCGCTACCCTCGTTTATGAGAATCGCGAATTTTAATTTGTCGGTAAAAATATCGTAGCCTTTGCTTCTGTATATCTTCGGCTCTATTTTCTCTCCAAAATTCTCGGTCACCACCATTTTGCCGGTCGGCAAAAACCAGCTGGCCATATCCAGTGCCGCCTCCAAGTAGCCGCCCGGGTTGTTGCGCAAATCCAGCACTAGCTTATTGGTACCTGATTGCACAAATTCACGCAAAGCGCCGCGGAACAAGTTTGGAGAAGGAGCGGTGAAGCTGTAAAGCTCTATCACGAAAATACCCGCCTGTCCGGGCAGGTTGCCCGGCAAAACTTTGGTGTTTATGGTCGGTATTTCTATATTGGCCCTGACTAAAGTTTTGGTGAGCGGTTCCTTCACTCCTTCTCTGGCGAAAGTAACGGTAACCGAAGTGCCGATATCGCCTCTGATGAGTTTGATGGCTTCGTCGGTTGACATATTGAGAGCCGACTTGTCACCGATAGAAACTATTTTATCACCGGCTTTGATGCCGGCCGCGGCGGCCGGTGTGCCTTTGAGCGGAGAAATAACAGTTAGGACTCCGTCTTTGATGCCTATTTCCATACCGACGCCGCCGAAGGCGCCGCTTATAGTTTCGTTAAATGATTTGGATTCCACCGGCGGGAAAAATACCGTGTAAGGATCGCCAAAAGAATCGGTCAGACCTCCAATGGCACCGTATATTTTTTGCTGATTGGTTAAAGGCGGAGTGGAAGAAGAGGCCGGAGCAAATCTCTCGTCAAGCATTTTCCAGGCTTGCCAAAAAGGTTCGAGGTCTACAGCGTCGGTTGAAGTGGCGCCCAATATTTGGTTTGACACGGTGTAAGAAGAATTTTTTTTGCCGATGAAAAAACCGGTGGCGAACAGAGCGCCGGCGATTATAAGCGATATCAGAGCCTGTGTATATCTTTCTTTATTCATCCCGTTTAAAAATAATTTAATCTGATATAATATATCATATGATTACAACTCGCGCATTCATGGACCAAACTTGGATAGACATGAGTTCACCCACCAGAGACGAGGTTGACTCTATTGTGCTGACTCAAAACATAAGCCCCATCATCGCCAAAGATTTGCTCTCACCCACCCCGTCACAATACACCGAGGTAGACGGCCAAATGATTTATACGGTTTTGCATGTGCCGACTCTCAGCCGCTCGCATATCGCCCAAGATTTCCAGGAAATTGATTTTATAATTTCGGAAAATAGTGTCATTACCGCCAGATATGATTCCATAGACGCCCTGCATTATTTCGCCAAACAGGCGGAGGTGAGCGAGATTTTAAATAAAGACGAAAAGTCGCATTTGTTTTTCAGCATAATGAAAGAAATTTATAGAGGCATCGTCGACGAGCTCTCATATATGGAAGACTGGATGAAAGAAATTGAAAAAAATATTTTTGAAGGCCGGGAAAAAGAAATGGTGGGAACGATTTCGGATGCCGGCCGCAATATTCTCAATTTCAAAAGAATGATAGACCCGCACGGCGCCATGTTTGAACTGCTTAAAACCACCGGCAAAATAAAATTCGGAGACGAGTTCGGCCTGGAAGCTATCACCTTCGAAGAAGAATGGCGCCACACCATGAAAAGGATAACCGACCAGATGGACCTGGTGATGGAGCTCCGCGAGACCAACAATTCCCTGCTCAGCGCCAAACAAAACGAAATAATGAAACAGCTCACCATTATTGGTTCCATACTTCTGCCCCTCACCATGGTCAGCCAGCTTTTCGGTATGAGTATCGTCAACTTTCCGCTCAAAGAAAACCCTTTCGCTTTCTGGATTATTTTAGGTATAATGGCCGGCGTGATGATTGTGACCTTCACTTATGCCAAAATTAAAAAATGGATGTGACAAGTCAATTCACAATTTTCAATTTTCAAACAATTTTGAAATTGAGAAATTAAGTCATTGTTTAGAAATTAGAAATTGAAAATTAGAAATTATGACTGAAATACACTTACATAATACTTTGACTGGTAAAAAGGAGAAATTCACACCCATTAATAATGGTGAAGTCAGCATATATTCTTGCGGACCGACAGTTTACGACTATGCCCATATCGGCAACTTCCGGACATTTGTTTTTGGCGACATTTTGAGGCGCATGTTTGCATACAACGGTTACACTGTGAACCAAGTGATGAACATCACTGACGTTGATGACAAAACCATTAAAAAAAGTCAGCAAGAAAAAATTAGCCTCAGTGCAGTAACGCGCAAATACGAAGATTTGTTTTTACAAGATTTGCAGTCGCTCAATATCCTCCGCGCGAGCAAGACACCGCGAGCCACCGAGAGCATCGCTCTTATGGTTGATTTGATTGAGAAGCTTTTGGAAAAAGGCATCGCTTATCAAACCTCCGATGGCATTTATTTTGATATTTCCAAATCGGAAGATTACGGAGCGCTGGCCCATCTTAATAAGCAGACCATAAATAAAGAGCGGGTCGCAAGCGACGAATACGACAAAGAAAATGCCAAAGATTTCGCGCTCTGGAAACTCCACTCGCCCGAAGATGGAGAAGTTTTTTTTGACGCGCCGTTTGGCCGCGGCCGCCCGGGCTGGCACATAGAATGCTCGGCTATGTCTATGGAAAATCTGGGAGAAACTTTTGACATTCACACCGGCGGAGTTGACCTCATTTTCCCGCATCACACAAACGAAATCGCCCAATCGCAGGCAGCGACAGGCAAAAAATTCGTGAATTACTGGGTTCACGGCGAATTTATAACAGTGGAAGGCGAAAAAATGTCAAAATCTCTCGGCAACATCTTCACTCTCTCCGATCTTAAAGCCCGCAAAATCCACCCGTTGGCCTTCCGCTATTGGCTTCTGACTTCTCATTATCGCACTCCAGCCAATTTCACCTGGGAAAGTCTTTCCGGCGCTCAAACCGCGTATTTAAAATTAAAGCAGACCACAACTAACCTAAAAACGGAAGTGTCAAAGGGCATCTTTGACATAGAGCGGGAAATTTTTGATAAAAACAAAAAAGAATTTTTAGAGTGCATCAACGATGATTTAAATATCGCCAAAGCTATAGGTCTCATTTGGCAAATTTTAAAAGAAAAAGAAATGAACGAGAAAACCAAACTGGAACTCATTTTAGATTTTGATAAAGTCCTCGGCCTCAAACTCTCCGAAAATTTCCAAGGACAGTCTTTGGAAGAAAATGATGTTCCCGAGCATGTTTTAGAAATGAAAAAAGAGCACGATGAAGCCCGCGCCTCCAAAAACTTCCAAAAATCCGATGAACTCCGCCAAGAAATTGAACGCGAAGGATATTCTTTAGAGGACAAAAACGGCGAAAGCCTCATAAGAAAACATCTGAATCAAAACTTATGAAGGAATATGTTTCTCCAGAAGCCGGTATTTACTACCGCAAAAACGATTTCCGGCCGGAAAAAGAAACTTTGGTTTTCATTCACGGCTTGTCGGGTAGTTCTTCGGCCTGGCTTCAATATGAAAAGAAATTTGAAAATGATTACAATATCTTAACATACGACTTGCGCGGGCATGGAAAATCAAAAAAATATAAAAACTACGAGGATTATGAACTGTCTTACTTTGTAAGAGATTTGGAAGAAATCTTGAATCTTCTGCAAATTAAAAAGTTTATTCTAATCAGTCATTCATTTGGAGCCATGATAGCCCTAAAAATGTGGCGTGAACACGAACAAGAAATAACATCGGCTATATTCTTGGCTCCGGCATTTAATGTAACAAAACAATTCGGTTATATAATAAGGATGGCTATAAATTGCGGTATCAGTCTTGCCAAATTGTTCCCTTTCAAGTCTCTCTCGGGTTCCCATACCGATTATTCTCTTTTTCCGAATACTCCGGATTACAGTATCAGGAGAATTTATGCCGATATTCATAACACTTGCCTGCGAGTTTATCTTTTTTGCTTAAAGCATCTCTACCTTTTTAAGGGCGACCATTATCTGCCGGCTATAAAAATACCGACACTTTTAATTCACGGCAAAATGGACAAGATGGTTCCCGTATCATGTTCCGTAGAAAAGTCAAAAATAATAAAAGATTGTGAATTTGTCTTATTGGAAAAAGCTAACCATATTTTAATTCTCAACAATTTTCCGGAAATCTCCGCCATCATAGAAAAATTTTTGTATTAATATGACCACTGCCAACGTCCGACGTTGGCAGGTTGGTATTTAGATATTAGATATCAGAAATTTGGAACTGGTTGTAATCACGATTAAATTCCAACCAATCAAAAATTTCCCTATTGAACACTTCTGGAGTGTTAAAATACTCTGGAAAATCTTTTTTTGAAATAATTTTGTTTTGATTCCTTTTTTTTCCTTGATAATCATCAAAACTGCTCCACCCATAATTCTCAATAAATTTCTTCGCTTTGCTTATATCTTTGATACCATTCTCTTTCCAATCAGGAAAAATAATTTTAACGGGATTTAGGTGAATGTAGGAAAAAATATATTTCGCATAGGGATCGGTATCTATATGCGAACATTTAAAATTGGTTTCAAATAATCCACCCGAGCGTTTATGTTTTGTGTTGAAATACTTCGAATATGAGGTGAAAACTTTTTTCATAAACAAACTAATTTCATTTTTTCCCAATTCCAGTTTTTTGCCAACGTCGGACGTTGGCGTTTTGGGAATAGTAACGAGGAGATGAAAATGATTGGACATAAGAACCCAAGCGCCTATCGAAACAATAGGCTTGCCTCTATCAAATTCCCAAGCATCTAGTTTTCTTCTTACTATATCTTGCCTGAAATTTACCCTCTTCTTCGAATTAGAAAGATACAACATTTTTACAAAACGTTCCCGATCTTGGTTGTCGAGAAAAATATTTTGCTTGCTATTTCCTCTGTTGTACAGATGATATAGTTCTCCTTCCACGAAAGATTCCGCTCTTTGCATATTTTATATAAGTATACAAACAATCACCTGCTTTGCCAACGTCCGACGTTGGCAATTTTCCTTAACCGTGAAAAATGGTTAAAAAGACAATTTTTCACGGTTATTGCTTTATCGTCGCCGCGCCGGATTGGTAGAGGAGGATTTCGGCGGCGGTCAGCGCGCGTTTGTAGATGCGCACATCGTCGATGAGACCCTTAAATAAATTATAAAAATTACCGTCACTTCTTTCGACTCCGATAGTAGTCATAACAGGGCTTACCGCAGTAACATCCGCAAACCAAGCACCGTCATTATTCCCTGAAACCGAAAAAGACCTTGCAACCCCATCTACATACATAAAATATTCAGAGCCATCAGAAACAACGGCAATATGGTGCCAAACACCTTTTGTTAAACTAGCTATACTAATAGAATTCGAAAGAAAAGGATCGTCATTGTAAATGAAAAAGGCAGCAGTACCGGTAAGTGTAAGTCCCAAATAATTTCCTGTCCCAAACTGCGAAGAACCACCATAGTTAAAAACTCGACCGCCACCGTTTTTGTCTGTAGTAGCCTTTGCCCATGCTGTGATTGTTCCAATATGAGAATTGTCAATTTTAATATTGTTTCCTATTTCTACATAATCAGAGCTTTTGTCAAAACTCAGCCCCTTACCCAGCTTCCCGCTCGTCCAAGTAGCTCCTGTGATGGTGCCGGTGTTGCGGTTGCCGGAGGAATCCATTACTTTCGTTCCGCTACCTTCATCAAATTTCCACTCCCCACCAGGCCAGTCCTTGTCGGAGCTTTTATAGTCGCCGCGCCGCTTTGATACAAATCCGAAATTTCCGCCGCCGACAGTGCGCGGTTGTAGATGCGGACATCGTCGATAGAACCGTTGAAATCATTACCAAACCCACCACCTATTTTTAGTGGCGCATCTTTTTGAAGACTGCCGGTAGAAGCAGGAATTTGTTCACCCAAAACACCATCTTCATAAGTAAAAAGATTGCTACCCGATCTTCCGGCGACTAAGTAGTGCCACCTGCCGTCAGCTATATTGCTTCGCCCGTATGCTCCATCCCAAGCCCCAGCAACAAAAGTTTCTATATACCATTTACCGCTTGCATCATTATCATGGAGTAATAAAGCGTAGCCTTGTCTAGTCGCAATTTGATCTTCTTTAGATACAAACGGCGCCCAAAAGCCCGCTTCACTTGGTTGTGTTGTTTTAACCCAAGTGGCAATAGTAAAATCCTGATTTACGCCAAAATCAAGCGAAGCTTGGTTTGTTACAGTGCTCACATAATCGCTCGATCCGTTAAAAGAAAGTCCCTGGCCGAGTTTGCCGGCAACTTTGGCGGCGCCACTCACGGTGCCGGTGGCAAAGCTGTTTGAAGAATCGTAGGCATTGGCGCCATAAATTTTGGTGTTATCAAAACTCCAATAGCCGACCAAACCATTGGTCAGGCCGAGAGATGAGGAGACGGAGGTGACGAGCCCGGCGTGGGCGAATGAGGGGAAGAGGAGGAAGAGGAGGAAGAGAAACAACACAAGGGCACCTTGTGTTATGTTATCGGAATTTGACTCCGCCTTTTACTTTAAATCCCCCTTTAACCTTCACATCGGGCACGCTTGGAGATCTGCAGTACGCCCCCACTCCCCACGTCATCCCCGTATTCCCCCCGCCATTATCCACCGAATTTGCTCCCATATACCAAGTACTTGCTGGAGTGGCAGTCATATCGCTCACCACCAACCAGTCTGCACAAACCGTCCCTCCCCCCGTTTTGTTGAGAGTATAATTTGTCGTGCCACTATTTACAATAAGGGTTATGGGGCTTCCAGAAGTCCCAACCGCATCAAACGAAGCGATGTTTTGTGTTACTCCACTCTGAAACCCAACTTTTCTTCCCGGTTCAATTTTAAAGTAGCCACCAAAAGTGTTTGCGCTGTTAATTTTTATAGCATAACCTCCATCATGAGCAAACCAGAAGTTATAAAAAGTAGCACCAAGATACAAACTCCTATCAGCCGTCAGTGTGCCTGTAAATTTTACAGTAGAAGTCTCGGCATAATTTGTAAGGTTTGTGTAACCTACTTCCCAAATGATGTTGACATTTCCTGTCATTGTCCACAAGCCACTGCCCATATATAGTGTTCTCGTTGTTGTATAGAATGAATAAAATCTAGTAATGGTCACATTTTGGTCATTGGCATCAAAAGTGCCCTTTATTAAGAAAAGAGAGGAACCATGATTTAAAGCATCAAGAAGTGTTATTGAACCTCCCGGTGCGTCAATATAAATATCTCTATTAAAGGTTTTGCCAATAGATAATAACTCATAGGCTCCACGACCTTCAAATACCCAATAAAAGGCCGATGAATTATTCATGGTTATGTTGTCATCCAAATACAAGCCTCCGAAGATTGATGAGGCATTAGAAGAATTTGTTGTCCAAGTGAATGTCTGGTCGGTGTCCCTGAAGTCTAGTGTCTTACCAAACCTGGGCATATCTCCCACCACAGTTTTCCCGTCTCCAGCAAAAGACCCTGCGTCAAAAATAACATCATCTTGACATAAAGGAACTCTTTGAGCAGTTGAATGGTCTGAAGCGTCCCAGTTGGTTGCATCCGACCAGTTGTCCGAGGCCGATGCATCTGCTGTCCAATATTGAGTTTGAGCAGTGGTGAAAGCGGCATCACCTAGGGCTTTCATTGAGTTATTCCCGCAGTTTCCCGAACCGCCTGATATAGCAGATAAATCCCAGCTTGCCGCTCCCGCTCCTGTGATATCTTGCCAATCAGAATTGGAGGTTGCGATTGCGGCAGCCGTTATTGTCCTTGCTGTGCCTCTGACGGAAGAATAAACAAGAACCCTGTTTGTAACAGTTGCTCCATTGCTTACTGTGAATGTATTGGTTACTTCAATATTTCCTGCAAGTGTTAGTGTATTTGTTTTTGCGGCAGTAAGTGGGGTGCGGGTTAAGTTATAAAAAGCGGACGACCCGGTAAATGCTCCAGTTATTATTGCATCAGTATTACTTGACAATAATACTGTCGCACTGTTCGTAGACGCATCAAATGTTCCTGTGGTTAGTGTAAAATTCCTAGCCGTATTAAATGTGTCTGCAAGTCTGACTGTCCCCTCTCCGATAATAGCAATTGTAGCACTGATTCTTACGCCATTACTCGTAATAAGTGCTGTCACACTCACCGCTGGCGCAAAATAAAGGCCAGAAGAATATGAAAATACCTGTCCAGAATGAAGTGTCATATTACCATAAACACTAATATAATTGGTGCTTCCAGTTATTGTTACCACTCCACCCGTCGTCGGGTCTCCAGCTCTGGCAAACGAAAGATTTGCGGCATTAACAACTCCCCCACCCCCAGCAGTTACAGTATAGGCGGCGTCAGTAGCTTCATTTGAATTTGCATTAAAATAAACATCATCATCAGAGTCTGGCACTGACTGCCCGCCAGCCCCTCCACTGGAATCTGACCAATGTGTGGTATCGGTTGTAGACCAACTTCCTGTCCCCCCCACCCAATATCTGGGAGTGTTAGTGGCAAAAGCCTTGTGCGCAAAAGAAAAAAATAAAAGCAAGAAGCACAAGGCAATTTTCAATAATTTATTCTTCTGTGTATAAATGCTTGACATTGTTTTTGGTTTTGCTATACTATAGGTTATACAGTGCCGAAAGGCTCCGAGATTCCCCGCCCTTGTGGCGGGGTTTCGATTTTATGTGATATATTCTTGTAATTTTCTCTTAATTTCTTTTAAATTGTTTAGATTCATCTCATAGATATTTCTCTCAAATCTTTTTATATGAATCAATCGGATTTGAGAAAGTATAACTGAAACTTTCTCATTATTTATATCCGTAAAATTGTAATAAAAATCTATATCTTTTTGTTTTGTTGAGAGGGGCAAAATCCAAAATATTTCGTTATTAAATTTCTTGATAACAAGCGCTGGACGAGAATAATTTTGGCCACCACCATTTTGCTCTCGTCCTATATTTTTTCCAAGAATACACATCCAAACTTCTCCATATTTAGGAAAGGGCTTAGGACCAATTTCTCTAGCATCCACTTTTTTCTTTATTTCATTCCATTTGTCAAAATCGTTTGCTATCCCATCTTTCTTATGCTTCATAAAACTAAACCTAATTCCATATTCGATTCCCATTTCCGAATCAGATATATGCTTTTCCGCTTTTTCTACCGCAATTCTCAACAAATCGAAAGTGCCGATATTTTGTATCTCTCCGCCACCTTCATAATCCTTCTCGGATACTTCGTAAATGTTTTTTGTTTTTTCTTGTATAAGAATGAAATTATTAGCACTCATATTATTTTATTTTTATTATTTTTTTCATTTTTTAATTTGCGCGTTTATCTCATCCAATTGCTTTTGCAGTTCTTCTTTTTGGGCTTGAAGTTCTTCTTGGGTTGGCCCGACTGATTTGGGAGGATTTTTCACAATATTTACCCAATCATCAACTCGCTTTTTTACCATCGTCGCTAGTTCTTCTTGCGTGAGTTTAGCCCACTCTTCTTTGGTGAAATAAAGGGAATCGTTAAACTCGCCCTCGCTCGTCATCTCTCTGATGCGGTATTGGA
Source organism: uncultured Candidatus Saccharibacteria bacterium (assembly GCA_964361905.1). GTDB lineage: Bacteria > Patescibacteriota > Minisyncoccia > Phycocordibacterales > WO2-35-19 > WO2-35-19. Next base: position 19,297 of record CAYICK010000003.1, read on the forward strand.
CCATAATAGGAGTGGTGGTAGCAGTGTTTTCATTCACCGGACTGTTGGGAAATGGCTCTACCGGAGTGCCGGGGCGCGAGCGAAATCCAAAATACCATCCAAGAGCGATGAGGGTGAGTAATATGATGATGTAGGTGAGTTTTTTCATTATTCTGATTTTACCAAATTTTTGTCGTGCTTGCACCGCGTAGCTCTGTTAGTACGGAGCGAAGTGGTGCGAGATGCGAGAATCGAACTCGCGTCTGATGCTTGGGAAGCACCCGTTTTACCACTAAACTAATCTCGCAATACTTGTTTAATATATCAAACCTCATTCCGTTTTGCTAAAGCAAAACTGCCCTTCCCCTAGACGCAGGGGAAGGGCTGCATTTTTACCCTCTCCTGCTTCTAGGAGAGGGTCGCTCCGATTTATCGGAGCGGGGTGAGGTTATCTAAACAACTCCACCCAAAAATCCTTGAATTTTTGCCAGCCGGAAATTGGCATGGCGGGAGTGGTAGTGGGCTGACTATTGTCATCTACAATAACGGCCACGCTCTCCCCCGCCTCGGCTACATTGAGTTTTTTGCGCATTTCAAAAGCCACGCCCTCTTTGGTTTGCAATTTTTGGAGCGATTCGTTCAAAAATTTTTCCCTGTCTTCCAAAGTTTGGACGTCTTGTTGCATTTGCAAGAGTAGTTTTCCTGCTTCAACTTTTTTGTTGTAAACTTTGCGCGTAGAATTTGTGAGCACAACCAAAAGCAAAAACAAGGCTGTAAAAGTCGCTATCTTTTTCCATTTATTTTTTCCTTTTGACTTTATACCTCTCATGTTTAAATGCTTACATGTTTATATGTTTATATGTTATCATAATTTCATGCTGTGGAATCCAAAAGCTAGAAAAGTTATAAAAATAGCTTGGTATATAATGTCTATATTCCTGGTTTTAGGTATGATACTTATGTATATGCCGACACGTTAATTTCTAATTTTCAATTCTCAATTTCTAAACAATGTTCAATTACATAATTTATGAATTATGATTTAGAAAAAAGAACTAGAGATTTCAGTAAAGAAATTATCCATCTGTGTAGAGAAACTAAATATAACTCCATAAATACTAACATAGTTTCTCAACTTATAAGATCAGCTACTAGTGTTGGGGCTAATTATTGTGGGGCAAACGCTGCCAGCTCTAAAAACGATTTTAGGAATAAAATTCATATTTGCCGAAAAGAAATTCAAGAGACAGAATACTGGCTGGAAATGTTAGCAGAAACAAATTCCGACAATAAAGACAAACTAAGAATGGTTTGGAAGGAAGCCCACGAATTAACTCTCATTTTCAACAAAATCTCTTCTTCATTAAAGAATTTAAATGCTTAACAAATTGGAAATTGTTTGAAAATTAGAAATTAGAAATTGAAAATTAACTAGTCCGGTCTCATTATTTTTATAAACACTTCCTGGGGGATTGAGATTTTGCCTCTGGCTTTCATTTTCTTTTTGCCTTTTTTCTGTTTCTCGCGCAATTTCATTTTGCGGGTGATGTCGCCACCGTACATATGCTGAGTGACGTCTTTGCGGTAAGCCGAGATGGTGCGGGATGCCAAAATGCGGCCGCCTGACTGGGCTTGGATTTTGAGTTCAAACATCTGGCGAGGCAGGAGGTTTTTGAGCTTGTCCACCAAAACTTCCGCTTCTTTTTCTACAATCCTTTTGGAAACCACTCGGGAGAGTGATGGCTCTTCATCACCGCCGATGAGAATGGAAAGTTTGGTCACATCAGCAATACGCATTTCGGATTTTTCGTAAGAGAGAGAAGCATAACCTTGCGAGGCGCTTTTTAATTTATCAAAAAATCCGCGCATCAGCTCACGCAGGGGCATGAGGATTTTTATTTCGGTTTTGCTTGCCCCGCCTTGCCAAAGGCGGTCTTCTGGGACCGAGGCATTTTGAAGGCCGCCTTTGGCAAGGCTTTCGGTAGAAAGAATTTCGGCTTCATGCTCGTAAAGCAAAGGCAATAGAGAGCCGACATATTGGACTGGAGTGATGATGTGAGCCAAAACCCAAGGCTCCAAAACTTTTTCTATAAATCCGTCTTCGGGGAAAAACGCCGGCGAATAAATTTTCTCCTTATTACCCCTTTTTAGAAAAACTTCGTAAGTAATAGACGGCTGAGTGATAACTAAAATAAGTTTAAATTCCCTCTTCAATCTTTCGGTTATGATTTCCAAATGGAGCATACCAAGGAAACCAGAGCGGAAACCTTTGCCCAAAACACCGGAAGATTCTTCTTCATAATACAGAGATGAGTCCGTGAGTTTGAGCTTGGCGAGCGATTGCCGCAAAAGCAATAAGTCATTTTGGTCTTCAGGAAATATTGAGGCCCAGACTACAGGCATCGGTACGCTGTAGCCCGTCAGGGCGGAAGCGACTTCGTTTTGCTTACCTATCGTATCCCCCACCGAAACAACGCCCGGAGTTTTGATACCGGTCACGATGTAGCCGATTTCTCCCGCGCCGAGTTTTTCGGCCGGAGCCTCTTCGGGGTGGAAAATGCCCACTTCAAGCGCTGTGAATTTTTGGCCGGCAATTCTAAAAATTAAATTTTCTCTGGCTTTGACTTCGCCCTGCATAATCCTGACGAAAACAATGATGCCTCTGTGCGTGGAATATTTGAAATCAAACACTAACGCTTTCAAAGCGTCATCTTCTGTTTTTTTTGGCGGAGGCACTTTTTTTACAATTTCTTGTAAAAGTGCCTCAACTCCCTCGCCTGTTTTGCCTGAAGTTTCTATTATTTCTTCCTTTTTGCAGCCGATGAGAGCTACGATTTCCGCCTTTACTTCTTCTACTCTGGCCAGGGGCGAATCTATTTTGCTGAGTGCCGGCACTATCACCAATCCCTGCTCTTTGGCCATCGTAAGCACCGATATGGTTTGCGCCTCCACGCCTTGCGTGGCGTCAACCAAAAGCACGACGCCCTCTACCGCGCCGAGCGCCCTCGAAACTTCATAAGAAAAATCGATATGCCCGGGAGTATCAATCAGATTCAGAACATACTGTTCTGAATCTGAAATTTTCAATTTAGAATTTTCAATTTTCAATTTGGGACTGTATATCATTCTTACGGGCTGCATCTTGATGGTAATGCCACGTTCCCTTTCAAGTTCCATATTATCCAAAACCTGGGCCTTCATTTTACGAGCCTCTATGGTATGAGTTATCTCCAGCATCCTATCCGCCAAAGTGGACTTGCCGTGATCAATGTGGGCTATGATGCAAAAATTGCGGATATTATTCATTTTATTGCATTTCGGCATCGGGGCCAATGACGGGAGCCGAGGGCTTCCAGATTTTTTTGTGCAAAGTGCCCCAAACCTCTTTGAGTTCTGCGCTTTTGAAAAAATACAAAACCAAAATCCCGACGGCAACACCGCCCAGCCCCGAGAGGAAGCCCTGCATAAATATGCCAAAGGTAGTATTTATATTAAAGATATTATCAAAAACATTTAACAAATTATACGAAACAAACCCCATGGAGAGTGATGCAACGAGAATTTGGAAAAAGGTCTTCATTACTTCTTTGGAAAATCCTTTAAAATCTTTTTGGAAAACAGTCCACAAAACAGCCATATTGAAAAACTCCCCGATAGACCAGCCCAAAGGCAAAGTTAGCACGATAGTACCGGGAATATCTTTGACGCGCAGAGCTGTCTCCATTATGTTTTTAAACATTGGAGATTTGGCATACAAAATCATAAAGCCGTATCCAAGGAGGACGGTGACCAAAGCGTTTATACCTTTGGCTATTAACGGTTTTTTGGTATTGCCTGCCGCATAATAAGCTCTGATAAACAGAAGTGTCAAGTTTTGAAATATGATGGAGGCCGCGAAGATGGCCAGCGCCGCCGCGGTCAACCTCGTATCATACCAGTTGAAATGGCCGGCGCCTAATATGGTCCTGACGATTTGAGCGCGGAGCACGATAAACAATGTTACCACCGGAATGGACCAAAAAATAATATGCCGCGCCGAGCCCACCATTTGCTCGGTAAATTTTTTTATATCACCGGACAAATAGGTTTGGATAAGCACAGGGAAAGCGGCCAGAGAATAACTCACTCCGATAATGGCGAGCGGCACCGATTGCAGATTGAAAGAAAAATTGAAAACCGAAATGGAACCGGCAGTCATAAGCGAAGCGAAAGAAACCAAAAACATCATTGAAATATTGTCGGAACCCAGGGTAAACGTCCTCGGGATAGAGATCAGGAGTACCCGCTTGATATCGCTCCAATTGTATTTGAATTCAAACTTTGGAAACATGCCATGCTGGACTACGAAAGGAATTTGGATGACGAAATGGAGGAAAGCGCCTAAAATAACGCCATAAACCAGGCCGATAAGACCGAAGACCGGATACAAAAAAATTATGCCCGCAATGATGCCAAGATTATAAAGTATCGGACTCAGAGCATAAAGGAAAAACCTTCTGTAAGCTTGAGTCAAAGTGCCAAAAATGTTGGATAGGCCAAGGAAAATCGGCGAGAGCAGCAGCACCCTGGTCAAAGAAATAACTTGGGACAAATTGCTGTCGCTAAAGCCCGGGAAAAGGTATTTAGAGAGCCAGGGGACGAAAAAGAAAACCACGGCGCAAGCCACTACGATAAAAAAGAAAAAGAAAGAAAAAATATTGCTTATAAACTTTTTTCCGCCGTCATTATCTTTTTTTGACCTTTCAAGAATGAATGGAATAAGAACGGAAACCGAGACCATAGAGCCGACAGTGATGAAAATAAAATCCGGAATCCGGAAAGCGGCATAATATAAATCCAGTGTGTTTGACGCTCCAAATTGAGCAGCCAAAATCCTATCTCTTACCAGAGCCAGGATTTGACTGCATAAAGCGAAGAATCCCAAAAGATAAGCGGCTTCGTGAAGACCGGAAATCTCTTTGTGAAATATGCCTAATATGCGTTTGACCATTACCTACAGGATACCACAATAATTTTCAATTTCTAATTTTCAATTTTCAAACAATGAATTAATTTGCAATTTCAAATTTTGAAATTAAGACATTGGAAATTGTTTAGAAATTAGAAATTGTGAATTGGAAATTTACTAGTTCCCTCCCACCGGCGGAGTAGTTCTTTTTTCGGGTTTGCTGTCAACCGGCGGTTTGGCGTCGGTAAACGGCGATTTGTCGGCTCGCAAATTTGTTAGAATTAAATTAACTTCACTATTATCAGGATTGGTCTTTTGAATCTGCTCAAATTGAGCGATGGCGTCCGGCCTGCGGTTTAACCTTTCATAAGAAAGGCCGAGGAAATATTTGGCGTTGGCATAATCCGGGACCAAAGCCACGGCTCTTTCAAAGGCGGCCACCGAGCCGGCATAATCTTTTTGATTATATTTGAGCAGTCCGAGTTGGAAAAACAAACCTGAATTTGTCGGGTCAATAACCGCCGCCGCCTCAACCGATTTGACCGCCGCCGGAATGTTATTGGTAGCCACTTCAAGCTGGGCCAGAGTATAATAAGCGTCGGTGTAATTTGATTTAAGCCCGATAGCTTTGTTTATATTTTCCCTGGCGCTGGCAATATTTCCGGAAAGCGCATCCAGTCTGGCGAGAGCCAGCGGCACAGCAGGATTGCTCGGACTGCGTAGAGCCGCCTCAGCATAAGAACTGCGGGCATTCTCAAGCGAACCTTGAATGCCGTTACTAGCCAGTACTTCATAAACTCTGGCCAGAGCAAACCAATTTTGGAAGTTTTTGCCATCAATCTCTACCGCTTTTTTGGCAGATTGAACCGAATCGGCAATGAGACCTTGAGCTTGAGTCCTTACGCTATCGGTAATTTGGTTTTGGTTGGTGATGCCTCCCAAAACTTTACCCAAATCAGCCAAAGAAATTTCGGTCAATCCCCGCCAATAAACATCGCTCGGCACCATATTTATAGCTTTAGCAGTTGAATCTCTCACCACCGCGATATTGCCACTGGTTTGATAGGCTAAAACGCCGTTTTGGAAAATCACAGATGCCACCGACCTTTCCCAGACGAAGTAGCCGCCAGCCACCGACATAATGAGCAAGACTACGATAGACAGGACTGATAAGAAGTTGGTTTTGGGATTGGAAAAAATATTTATTTTCCAAAGTCCGATTATACCCTGTGGCACCAAAGTAGCGGTGAAAAGTCCGGTAAAGATGAAAGCCAGCGCCAAGACGGTTATGTTTGGAGTATAAAGGAACAGCATTATCCACAAATAGAACGAGACCAAGAAAGAAGCTGTGGAAAGATATCTGGATTTGCCGGCATTGGCCTGCGCAAATATGGCCTTCACTCCGCTAAGTATATACATAGCGATGAAAGCGAGGAGCGAAAGGAACCCCAGAAGTCCGGTAGTTATGGCTACGGTTGGGATGAAGCCCGAACCGGAGAAGAAATCGGAATTCCAGAATTGGGTTTGGTTTATCTCTGCCGGTTTGTGCATAGCCCAAAATTCACTGAAGCGGTTTGGACCGACACCGAGAGCGATATTTTGCTTCCAACTGCTGATTGTGAGGTCCATCGTGGTCTGGAAGTTTGGCCTGACTTCGGTAGTTTGCACTTTCAATGTTTTTGAAAAGAAACTTGAAATGCCGGTACCACCAAGCAGAAGCACTACCGAAGCCAGCAAAACGGCAAGAGATGAAAGAGAAATTCTGCGGTTTTGATTTTCTTCTTCGGAGGAACGGGGGCGCCCGACTGACCAAGACAAAATATAAACGAAGAAAACCAAAGAAAATATGCCGAGAATATAGACCACCGGCATGAAATTTGCTGCAGCGACAAATATGAGCCCGAAAGCGATGAGAACGGAAAGGATAATCTTCATTCTCTTCCCAATTTCAGTCATATTGAGAGCGCAGAGAGAAAGGATGATTACTGCACCGAAAATTATAGCCGTATCAACTACGCCACCAGCGAGGAAGAGCGGCATTTGGGAAGCGATAGAAACCGGAAGAAGAGAAGAACCAAAAGCCCCGAGCAGGGTGTAAGCCGAGAGCGCCACCATTGAGTAGATGAAAGCAGAAACGACTTTGCCCATTGTGCTGATACTTTTGACCGAAAAAACTGTCATAAACAAAGCAAATGTCAGCATCAGGATTGAACCGGAAGTGCCGAGGTCAAACGTCGAACCTACGATAGAAGAGCTGATGGAGCCCGAAAAAGCCGAGGACACTAAGCTGATGATGGCGAAAAGCAGTATAGGTAAGAGATACTTGACCTTGGGTATCTCGATTACGCCGGTAGAAAGCACTGTGGACAAAAAAATCGCAAAAATAGCAACCAAACCGGTTGCCAAAAGTGTGATTTTTGCCACATACAAACTGACTCCGCTGACCGGCATGAAAAATACCGGCAACAGAAAAACGAAGACGGAGAGTATGAGCCCTAACTTCTTGACGAGCACATTGCCCGAACTAATCTGAACGCCTTGGGCGTTCTCTATGTTTTGTTCCATGTTATTTATTTATCCCCTTCTCCTGTTTTCGCTCTTATAGAGTTTACGCAAGATGCCGCCTCAAGTTCGCCGACTAAGCGCCAAGGGCAGTTTAACGGGGTTGTTAATAAACTTATAATTTACATCTATATATAGTATAAAATGCCAAAAAACAAAGGCAAGAAAAAGCTGTGGAAAAATGGGTTGTTAATTTCTAATTTCTAATTTCTAATTTTCAAACAATTTCCAATATTTTAATTTAAAAATTTCAAAATTGGGAATTAATACATTGTTTAGAAATTGAAAATT
>CAYICK010000003.1:27176-32460 GCA_964361905.1 uncultured Candidatus Saccharibacteria bacterium
AATTGAAAATTTACTTGAACGTCTTCAGTATCTCCCCCATCGCTATGCCAAAATTGGGATAAGTGCGAGCCTCATAAATGGAACCATTATATATAAACCAAATTTCATAAGTCGCCCCCAAATCCGGGTCTTCACTATCAAAAGCCAGCGCTGGAATATCTCTGCCCACTGTCACATTTTTTTCATTGTTAATCACTTTGTCCGGCATATCCTGCAAAATCCTCTCTTTGGTTAAAACAATATTTTCATCAAAAGGCAAAACCACCACTTCAAATCCTTTCTTCGCTTCCCCGCTTTCTACCAAAACCGTTTTGCCTATCTGTTTGCCATCAGCATCTTCTATCGGCGTCTCGGTCACATTGAGCTTGCCCGGGTAAGCGAAAGAAAAATTATTGTCCGCAGATTTATAAACTTGTGCTGGGCCCAACTCGGCCGTGAGCGCGCTAGGCAGAGTGATATTATCCTCCCCCGAGCGCCAAAGATAAAGACCGGCAACGGCCAGTGCCACAATTATTAATATATATTTGGTAGTGTGCTTAGCCATATATTTATATTATAATATTTTTACTTAAACTGCATGGAGCCGGATTGGTAAAGTGTCTGGATCTCCCCCGCCGTCAGTGCGTGGTTGCTTGTCCCGCCGTAGCTTTAGCGAAGGAGGATAGATGCGAATATCGTCGATGAGGCCGTTTATCCACTTCTTCATTTGACATTTTGCTCTGATCTGATACACTTCTAGTGTGCTTGTGGGGCGTCAGCCCTATTCGGCTAAATACATAAGCCGAAGGCGGGCACAATTAAAAACACCATTTAAAGATGGCGTTTTTAATTGTCTAATCTTCTTCGGGATTGCCCTTCATAGTGCTAAATAATTTAATATCTCTGAATTTATTGGTAGTCCATGCTGGCACAATGCTCCAAAAATGCATTTTACCATTGTCACCAATTTTTCTGACAATAACTTTTATCTTTCTTCCATCAATTATTGCTATGATTCCCCAATATTTTACCGATTTGGTTTTCATTACTCGTTTTTTATAACTTTTTACTTCAAATTCTTTTAGCGTTTCTTCAAATTCCTGATAAGTGGTAGAAAGTTTTACCAGTTTAACTACCAATGGCAACAATTTAAATCGCAATATCTGTGATGATTTTTCTCTTTCTGATCTGGAACCTTTGAAAACAATATGATTGAAACCCTCAGCATTAAATTGAACATATTCATTGAGGGCGGGAGAAATGATACCACCAATACTGCTGTAATATTTTTGAGTATCTTCGCGTAATTTTTCGTAATTTGATATATCTTCCATCTTTTCATTTTACCACATTCCGTAAGTGAGTCCGAGTTTTGGGAATTTTGGTAAACTTAATTACAACACATTTTTATTTTGGAAGAGGGTTCCCCTCTTCCTTTTAAGGTGTAGTTAATACAAATTCCCCTAGATCAGACCTAGGGGAATTTTTACTTAAATTGCATAGCGCCGGATTGGTAGAGTGTCTGAATCTCCGCGGCCGAGAGCACTCTATTATATACCCGCACATCATCAATCGTTCCATCAATAGTCATATCCGTAGCTGGTCTGTTGCCGATGTTAAATGTCAAGGCACTATCATCCCCCAAACTTCCAGAGGTGGTACCTTGAGCAGCATAAGATATCTCAACTCCGTTTTTATAAATATGAACACCGCTTGTACCCGCAGTTCCGTCCCAAGTAGCGACAATGTGCTGCCAAACCCCAATTGTTGCTGTGTTGTTGGCTCCGCACCTACCAGCATATACATCGCTTGCCGCACTATTAAATTCAGCAAAGACAAGAGCAAGGGTTGATGCACCAGCACAGTTGTTTATAGCAGAGCCGCTAGTTTGAAGCGTTAAATTCATTGAGCCAGATGAAACAGCTCCACTTTTTCCAATTATCCTATTTGAATTTCCTTCCCCAACACTCCTTGGTTTAATCCAAACACTCAAGGTTACCGGCCCCAAATTATTCAATGAAGCTTGCGCAGGAGCAGTAATAATGTCATCTATTTTGTCAAAACTCAATCCCTTCCCTAACTTGCCGCTCGTCCACGTTGCGCCGGTGATGGTGCCGGTGTTGCGGTTGCCGGAGGAGTCAGTGGCTTTGGCGCCGGCGCCTTCATCAAATTTCCAATAACCCACAAGCCCTTTATCCGTCGGAGCTTTGAACGTCACCGCCCCTTCTTTATACAACGCCAACACTTCTGCCGCAGTCAATATCCGATTATATACCCGCACATCATCTATTAATCCGTCAAAGGTTCTATCAAGACCAGTTCTGTTGCCAATGGTGAATACATTGGCCGCGTCATTATCGTCAACACTAGATGGCGTATTTTCCGCAATTATCCCCTTTACCACCCCATTGACATAAAATTTGGGGTCATTGGTGGTAGCGCTAGTGTTATAGGTAACGGCTATGTGTTGCCACACATTTAATGTGACTGAATTATTCGCGCTTCTCCATGCCCCATCAGTTCCTGTAAAGGAATGATAAAGTGACAAGCAACTCGTGCAAGCTGGGGCTGAACCAACGGTAGTTAAGTAAAAGTACCACCCCGTTAATGCCCCCTGGTCTTTATCTACAATTCTCCCGAAAGTGGGGCCTTCCCCAAGTGTCCTCGGTTTTATCCATGCGGAAACAGTGTAAGTTGTCATGTTATCAAGAGACGCGGGGCTTTGCGCGTTCACAATATCATCCGCTCCGTCAAAGTTCATCCCCTTCCCCAACTTGCCACTTGTCCAAATCGCGCCGGTGATGGAGCCGGTGTTTTTGTTGCCGCTTGAGTCGCCGGCTTTGGCGCCCACGCCTTCATCAAATTTCCAGTGGCCGACGAGGGAGGAGTTGTAGCCGTAGGAAATGGCAAAAACAAATTTTGGCAATATTAAAAAACAGAACAGAAAGAACAAGAAAATTTTATAATTTTTAAATAATTTCATAATTTCATTTTTTCAATAATTCCATCGTTTCAAAAACATTATTTTCTGTCACTATCTTTGCTTCTATATCAGGATACGTTCTTTTAAACGCGTTAAAACTTTCCGTAAATTTTCCGCCAATTTTTGATTCTATTGCTCCGATTATTTTATTATCTTTATAAACTACAAAATCCATCTCCCGATCTTGCTTATCTTTCCAATATTTTACATGGAATCCGGCTTTGACAAGCTCCATCATTATAACTTGTTCAAGTTTTTTGCCCGACGGCACATCATAAGACAAAATATGATTAAGGAAACCGATATCAAAAAAATAGGTCTTGGGCTGTTTGACGATTTCCCGCAGTTTATTGGTAAAAAACGGCAATGCCAAATAAACTACGAATGTTTTATTCATAAATTCCAGATATTTCCGCACATCCCGTTGATTGAGTTCGCAAATACTTGATATTTTTGAGTAGCTCAAGTTGGAACCGGCGCTTTGCGCGAGATATGTCAAAAGTTTTTGTATCTTGTATTCATCAACCAAGCCTAAAACATCTTTCACCTCACGCAAAAAATATGTATTGTAAATATTTTGTAGCATCACTTTCCTCTCTTCATTATTTTTTGCAATGGCTACTCTCGGATACCCTCCGTAAGTCGCGTAATAATCATACAATTCTTTTTCCGTGAAGTGAGGGAACACGGTCTTGAGTTCATCTTTATCAAACGGCCAAAAATTTATGATAATGACTCTGCCTACTAAATATTTCAAAGCATGGATGGTGATGTCAATGGCCGACGAGCCGGAAATAATAATCTTCTTGCCTTTGTAAGTATCAAAAATATATTTGAGATTCTTGCCTCCGGCTTTGGCATATTGAAATTCGTCAATACAAAGCAAATCGGTGTCCAAAAGATATGTATTTATAAATTTTTTAATATCATTATTGAACAAGTTGAGAGTATTAACATCTTCAAAAGATATGAACTTGCCGCCTTTCTCGGAAATAAAGTGTTCTAAACAAGTGGTCTTGCCCGATTGCCGCGGGCCGACGATCGCCAAAATTTCCGGCCATTTCAAATACTCTTGTATTTTAGTATCGATTTTTCTCTTTATATATATTGGTTTTTCTGTCATATTTACTATTTTTACATATTTTGAATAATTAGTAAAGCAAGCCGTAAGAGCCTTTGTCGCCAAAAGCTTCCACCCAAAATTCCCCGACAGTTTCAGCCGGGTATGAGATGGTGAGGCGGATATAGCTTGGCTCAATAGGACTTGTAGATCGTTTAGGACTTATAAGACTTATATGTCCGATAGGCTGGTATATGTCCGGCACAGGTTTTTTATGTTCATAATTTAAAGCATCGGCGGATACTTCCAGCGCCTGCCAATTGTCGCCATTTTTCACCCGCCCGCATGACGCAGTCGGGCAGGTTTCCACTTTCTCTATTTTTGAGCCGTCGTCGGGAAAAAGGAACTGCACGAGCAAATTTTCATCAGGCTTGCCGGCGGAAATTGAAAGATAAACCTCGGACGTGCCCACGGTGTCATAGCTGGCTTTGTCTGATTTGATGATAATATCTTCGCCTGTGTTGTCGTCGGTATTGGCGATAGCTATAACCTTGCCATTTGAAAGTTTGAGTGCGCCTATCGGAGTGCTGGTTGAAGGTTTGGAAGTAGCGAAATACCAAGATGTAGCCAAGGCGAAGAGGAATATGAGGATGTAGGTGAAGTAACGCATAAAGCAATTTAAAATTTAAAATTTAAAATTTTCATTTAATTTTTAATGACTTAATTTTCATTGTACTAACAATTTTATGAAAAATCATGCTGAATTCTTGAGCTTCTTGCCATAATTTACGCAAATGTTCTTTATCTTCTGGAAAATAAACAGCTAACATGCGTAACCAGTGTTTGGTCTCTTGAGCTTCTTTCTTACATATAAATATCTTGTTTGCAAAATCCTTTGGAGAACTTGCTCCGTTTGCTTCCATATAGTTGGCGCCTACGCTTGTTGAAGATCTGATTATTTGTAAAAGAATCGGTTGAACCAACGGCTCCTTTTTAACTTTACGACAAAATTCAATAACTTGCTCACCGAATTTAGCTGTTCTCTCCTCAAGGTCATAATTGTTTTTAAATTCTGCCATTTTAAATTATTTTTAAATTTTGAACTTTAAATTTTAAATTGTACCTATCTCCCCATCTGATACAACCTCTTCACTTCACTTGCACTCAGCGCTCTATCGTATATGCGGACATCGTCGATGAGACCAATGAAAGGATACTGCCATGAGCCATCTCTTCTCCCCCTGCCTATAGCGCTGACGACA
>CAYICK010000004.1:0-7554 GCA_964361905.1 uncultured Candidatus Saccharibacteria bacterium
ACCAAAAAAGTGGGGGACAAAGTGGAAATAAAAGAAACAAAACCAATATCAAAAGATAAGCATTTCGCGGTAGTAAATTAAAAACATGATTCAACCAAGATCAATAGTAAAAGTAGCGGACAATTCGGGAGCCAAGATAGGCAGAGTGTTTAAAGTGCTCGGCAGTTCCAAAAAAAGATATGCCAAAATAGGCGAGTTGGTTATTTTTTCGGTGCAAAAAGCCGAACCTCGCAAAGAAATAAAAAAGAAAGCGGTATTGCTTGGGTTAGTCGTCCGCCAAAAAGCGCCACTTAGGAGGAAAGACGGCTCCTACATTCGTTTTGATGAAAATGCTCTTATCGTAGTGGAGCAGAAAAAAGGTGAAATTATTCCTAAGGCCGGACGCATATTCGGTCCTATTCCGAGAGAAATCGCCGAGTTGGGAATGCAGGCCATAGTGTCGCTTGCGCCGGAAGTGATTTAACCTCACCCCCGGCCCCTCTCCTAGAAGCAGGAGAGGGGAAGGAAAGAAAAAACAGATAAAAACAAAAACATGAAAATAAAAAAAGGAGACAAAGTAATGGTTATAACCGGCAAGGATAAAGGTAAATCCGGCGTGATTTTGAGAGCTTTCCCAAAACTGTCGCAAGTTTTGATTGACGGCATCAACAAAAAGAAATTGCATAAGAGGCCGAAAAAGAGCAATGAAAAAGGTAAAATAATAGAACAAGCCACGCCGATACATGTTTCTAATGTAAAGAAAGTATAATACGAAAACCATGCGAAATACAACGAAAAACTACGAAAATTCCAAAACAAATTCGAAATCATTTCGTAATAATTTTCGTTATTATTTCGTAGCTTTCGCATAATTTTAGTATCAAATATATGAAATTAATGAAAGAAAAAGTAAAAGATTCATTCAAAAACTTGAAAGGAACACTCAAGATTAATAATATTATGCAATCTCCCAAAATCATGAAGGTGGTAGTCAGTTCCGGTGTCGGTTCTTTTAATGATAAAAAGAAAATCGATATCGTCACTGACAGGCTCGCCAAGATTACCGGCCAAAAACCAATCAAAAGAGGAGCTAAAAAATCTGTGGCTTCTTTCAAATCAAGGGAAGGGGACATAGTTGGTGTGCAGATAACTTTGCGTGGCGAAAAAATGTGGAGCTTTTTAGACCGCCTCTTTCATGTCGCGCTGCCGAGAACCAAAGACTTCAGAGGCATTCCCCCAACTGCGGTTGATGAAATGGGTAATTACACACTTTCGGTCAAAGAGCACACAGTTTTCCCTGAAACTGCCGATGAAGACCTCAAAGATGTTTTTGGTTTCAGCGCCACCATTGTCACCAGTCTCAAAAATAAAACCGACGCTTTGGAATTTTTCAAAACGCTAGATTTTCCTTTCAAAAAAATCACCGTCAAAAAATAAAATAGTTTTTGGCGTGTTATAATAAAAATATGCCGTCTTTTTTCTTTGTTTTCATAATTTTAGCTCTTATTGTTTTGTTTTTCACGCATCTGGCGGTTTACAAAGGTCTCGTAGACATATTCACTTTGTCATCGGGTATGACAATCCTTTGGCTCAAAATATTTCTAATTGTTTTTGGTTTGGCGTTTATCGCGGCGATATTCCTTTCCTTCCGTTATAACAATCTTTTCACCCGCATTTTTTATATGATTTCCGCTTCCTGGTATGGCTTTCTTTTATATCTGCTTCTCGCGGTGGCTATTTATGCTGTTTTAGCAACGATTTTTGGCAATACGGTTTTCTTGGTATGGATTGGCAAAATTCTCGTGGTGTTTGCATTAATTATCAGCGCTTATGGCCTTTGGAATGCCGAGCAAATAACACTGACCAGATACAATGTTTCAATTCCAAATTTGCCAGCGAGTTGGCAAGGCAAAAAGGCTGTTTGGATAAGCGATATTCATTTGGGCCAAATTCTTGGTGTAGAGTATTCCCGCCGCATAGTCGATATGATAAATAAAGAAAATCCGGATATTGTGTTCATTGGTGGCGACCTTTATGATGGTGTTAAAATTGATGAGGTGGCGGCCATTGCGCCTTTCAAAAACTTGCATTCATCGCTTGGTGTTTATTTTATCACCGGCAACCACGAGGAATTTGGCGACAAAACTCATTTCATAAATACAATCAAAATGGCCGGCATCAGGGTTTTGGATAATGAAATGATAAATATAGACGGGCTAAATATTATAGGTGTTAATGATGGAGATTCTACTGAAGCAAAGGTTTTTGAAACTATTTTAACCGGTCTAAACCTGCCTACACAGGCAGGAATTCAAAAAGGCGCATCGACCATTTTGCTTAAACATCAGCCCAGTGGGCTCGATATCGCCGAAAAATTTGGCATAAATCTCCAAATTTCCAGCCACACTCATCGCGCCCAAATGTACCCGCTCTCTTATGTCACCAAACTTATGTATAAGGGTTATGACTATGGCCAAAAAAATTACGGCAATATGCAAGTTATCGTCTCTGACGGCGTCGGCACTTGGGGCCCGCCTCTGCGCGTTCTCACCAAATCCGAGATTGTAGTGCTGAATTTCAAATAACCTCACCCCTCGCACATTTTGTGCTCTACCTCTCACCTTGCTAAGGTGGGGGAAAAATCTGAAATTGGGGAAATGCCAATGGATAAACAGGACAGGGCATGTCCTGTTTATCTTGAGGGTGGTTGGAAAGTTTTTCGCGTTTGAAAATATAGCAAAAAGCATGCCCGTACCAAATTGGAGGATGTTGGTCGGACGGCAATGGTGTTTGAGGGGTTTGGAGTAGATCATGTTCATGCGAAACTTTTCCCTATGCATGGCACAGCAGATATGAAGGAATGGAGGCCAATAAAGTCAGGAGAATATATCAATAAATATTTTGACAAGCATGAGGGATATATTTCCTCTCATGATTATAACGGGGCCGATGATGAAAAACTCTCCGCTCTGGCCAAAAAAATACGAGACTAGTCTTTTTTAACTCACCGGCTCAGATCTTATACATGAGCCGATTTTGGATTATCCACAATTTTTGTATTGAACTGACTAAATGGTCGGGTATAATATACGTATGGAAAAGTCGATAACAACTAGACAGAAAGAACTTTTGAAAATTATTTACGAATATATAAAAAGCTTCGGTTACCCACCTTCGTTTGAAGAAATGAGAGGAAGTTTGAAGGTTTCTTCTAATCAATCGGTAATTGATTTGCTTCAAAAACTGGAAGAAAAGAGAGCTATCAAAAGAGATGAGGGTTCAGCCCGAGGATTGGGTTTAACCTCTTTTGGTTTTCAGCTTTTGGGTAAGCAAAAATTGGTTCCTATTATGGGTACAACAGCGGCTGGTGTTTATATAGAATCGTTTGAAGAGGTTGATTTTAAATGGGTAGAAATTCCAGCTGGTTTGATCGCTAATGAATCTGTATATCGATCCCAAGAAGTTTTTGTAGTTAAAGTTAGCGGAGATTCAATGGTTAATGCTTTCATAGATGATGGTGATATGCTTTTAGTAACCAAAGCCAAAGAGTTTAAGAGTGGTGATATCGTAGTTGCAAAAACTGATGGAGGCACTACCGTTAAAAGGTTTATTGCTGAAGGTGGCAAAAGGTATCTTAAACCTGAAAATCCCGTTTACAACAATATGCCGATTATTCCAGGTGAAGTAGTTTTTGATGGTAAAGTTATAATGAATTTAAGTAAAATAAAATAAAAATTATGAATGAAGAAGAACTTTTAACACATAGAGTAGTATCTCAAATATTAAAAGATTATGGTAATCTGGCAGTTTTTGATGACGTAGAGATTACTAAAGTTTTGAAAGTTTTTGAAAAAGAAGGGGGTAAATTTTATATAAAATGTTTGAAACGAAATAAAGATATTTTATTGAAACCGGAAGAAATCGTTCGACAACTCATGGTGTATAAATTAATTAATCATTATAAATATCCCATAGAAAGAATTGATGTTGAGGTGGATGTTCAATTTGGCAGAGAAATTGGTAAAAAAAGAGCAGACATTGTTGTGTATAGAGAAGATTTAAGGACACCGTATTTACTTATTGAAGTTAAAAAACCAGATGTCAAAGATGGTTTAGGTCAACTTAAGAGTTATGCAAATGCCACAGGTGCACCAATACTTATTCTTACCGATGGTAAAATTCAAAACAATATATTAAGGACTGACCCAAATCTTTTTGAGGATTTGACCGATATTCCTAAATTTAACGAAACTGTAGAGGATGTAAGGAATAAACAATTAACTTTTAAAGATTTGGAAGAGGTGCCAGATTTAAAACAATTTATCCAAGATCTTGAGGAGGTTGTTTTAGCCCAGAGCGGAGCAAATTCGTTTGAAGAAATATTCAAACTCATATATTCCAAGTTGTATGATGAATTAAAAACTCCTAGGAACGAAAATAGAAGATTTAGAGTTATTGCTGGGGTTACAAATAAAGAAAATCTAAATAATATAAAAAGACTTTTTGATGATGCCAAGAGACATTGGAGAGACGTTTTCAAATCTAATGATGAAGTAGAAATACCAGAAAATGTGATAGTTCCAGCAATTTCTCTTTTACAAAAGTACAGACTTTTTGCTTCAAATTTACAAGTTATAGACGATGCCTTTGAATATTTAATAAATCAAGACGCAAGAGGTGAGAAGGGACAATATTTTACACCACGTCATGTTATAGATATGTGTGTAAAAATGCTGGGAATTACATCGAAGGATTTTATTGTAGATACAGCTTCTGGTAGTTGTGGTTTCCTTCTTCATGCTATGCAGTATGTCTTTAATAATGAAATAACAGAGGAAAGTTTTGGTGGAAGTTATGATGTAGAACAAAAAGAATATGCCGAAAAACATCTTTTTGGTATAGATTTTGATCCTAGATCAGTAAAAATTGGGAAAGCCATGATGCTTATCGCTGGAGACGGAAAAACTAATGTAACTTTTGCAAATTCACTAGATTCTGAATCATGGAACGAGGAAGCAAAATCAAAATTCAGATCGTTTCTGCATCATTTTGAAGATTCTGAAGAAAATAGAAACAATCAAGAAAGAATGATGGATTTTGATTTTGATGTAGTTCTTACTAACCCACCTTTTGCAGGAGAAATAAAAGGTACTTTACTTAACAAATATGATCTTGGTTTCAAATGGAATAAGGATTTTGAAAAGACTCAAAGACATCAAAATAAAGTCGATAGAGATGTTTTGTTTATAGAAAGAAACTTAAGCTTTTTGAGATCCGGAGGAAAAATGGCGATTGTTTTACCGCAAGGAATATTTAATAACACTAACTCTGAATATATACGCAGATTTATTTTCGGTAAGGCTAAAATATTGGCCGTAGTTGGGCTACATGGAAATACTTTTAAACCGCATACAGGAGTAAAGACCTCTGTTTTATTACTGCAAAAATGGGGCGGGGAAGTTGGTGAACCTCAAGAAGATTACCCGATTTTTATGGCAGTTTCCAAAAAGGGAGGCAAAGATAATTCGGGAGACTATATTCACAAAAAAGACAAAAATGGAAACATTCAGTATGACAATTTAGGCAAAAAATTGGTCGATCATGATTTGGAAGAAATCGCAGATGGATTTTTGAAATTTAATAAATAAAAATACTTATGAATGAAATTAATGAACAAAAATTAAACAATTTCTTAGATTCTGGTTCAGAATATTTCTATAAGCAGAACAATAAATTTGAGGTAAATTATATGATTCAGCCCCTAAAAGATGTGGCTGATGGTTTAAAAAAATTAAATGAAAATTTTAAAAAAGCAGATGAATCCTCAACAAATCTTTCAGAATCATTAAATAAACTTACTTTTTTTGGTGTTTTAATTGCAGGGACAAGCATTATTCTTTTATTGATTCAATTTTTATTTGAAAATAAAATATGGCCGTTTATTCAATAATCAAAAAATCAGAGCTTGAGGGGGCGATACGATTAGATGCTGAATATTATCAGCCAGAGTATTTACTTATAAAAAATAAGCTTAAAAATTGTCCGATTTTAAAAACTATATCAAAAAATATAATATGTGGACCTTTTGGCTCTGCTATATTAAATAGTGATTATAAAAAAGAAGGAGCTCCTTTATTAAGAGTAAATAATCTCAATAATGATTTTATAAATACTGAAAATTTAATTTTTATTGATAACAAACTTGGAGAAAATCTTAAACGTTATAAGGTTTATCCAAATGATATAGTGGTTTCTCAACGCGGCACCATAGCGATGTTTTCTTTGGTAACGGATGATTACGAACAATATAATATTAGTGCAAATCTTATTTCTATACTAAATTCTAATAAAATAAATTTTCTATATTTAATTTCTTTTTTAAATTGTAAATATGGAAATTTACAATTAAAGAGAAAAGTGTCCGGACAAATACAAGAAAAGATAACAACTGATGATATAAAAGAAATTTTTATCTATACGCCAAATAAAAATAAACAAGAAAATATCGCTAATATAGTTAGTAATTCAAAAAAACAATTTGATTTATCAAAGAAGTTTTATCAAGAGACGGAAGATTTATTATTGAAAGAATTAGGATTGGAAAATTTTGAAAAAGGAGCAGAGGAACAATTGTGTAATATAGTGAAATTTTCAGATGTGGCGAGGTTGAGGAGGATGGATGCGGAATATTTTAATTCTGATTTTGAAAGGATAAAAACGAAGCTGGAAAATCAAAAAACAGAAAAATTGGGGAATTTAATGTTAGTTTTAAAAGGATTTGAACCAGGGAGTGAAGCTTACAAAGAAGAAGGAAAGTTATTTATTCGTGTCAGCTCACTTTCAAAAGAAGGAATTACAGATAAAGATCAAAAGTATCTTGACGAAAAGATATATGAAGAATTAAAAAATGATTTTCAACCAAAAGTCGGGGAAATTTTACTTACCAAAGATGCTACCCCTGGTATCGCTTATGTTTTGAAAGAAGATATGGAAGGAATAATTTCTGGTGGAGTTTTAAGATTAAAAGTCAAAGAAAATATTGATCCCGAATATGTGGCATTTTGTATAAATTCTATTGTTGGAAAGTCTCAAGCTGAAAGAGATGCTGGTGGTTCAGTGATAGCTCACTGGAAACCAGAACAAGTTAAAAACCTGATTATTCCAATTTTTTCAAAAGAAAAACAAGAAAAAATTGCTGACTTAGTGAAAAAATCTCACGAGTATAGAAAAAAAGCCAAAGAACTTTTGGAAGAAGCTAAAAGAAAAGTTGAAGATTTAATCGAAAATAATAAAAAATAATATGGCAGAAATAAAATCATACACAGAAAGTTATTACAAAGATTTTCCTATTACGAGTATTTGCAGAGCTGATCTAGAAAGTGCTGGTTTTGATATTGCAAATATAGATGATGATACGATGCTAGAATTGGCTTCCAAAATGGCTAATGCTTATTGCGATTTTGGATTTTGGGAAGATCTAAGAGAATTAGCGATATATTTTGGAATTAAAAAACTAAATGAAAATAAATGAATGATAAATTTATACAGAAAATAGAGAGAAAGTTTAAAGTACCT
>CAYICK010000004.1:7654-29124 GCA_964361905.1 uncultured Candidatus Saccharibacteria bacterium
TAACTCAGCCTTAAATATTGTGAGCAAAGATAAAGACGGGTGTTTCTGGGGATAAGTTTTGAAAAAATTATGAAAAAGAAAACAGATAAAAAAGAAAAAGAGATTAGAAGTAATTTGGTGATGCAAACCATTTTGTTTTCAAGAGAGCAATACAAAGAATTGCTGAAAGCATTTGGGACTTATGCTTTGGTGAAGCAATCATCGATATTGCCAGATTCAGAAACAGAGAGACTTTTTAATTATATTATTGAGCAAGGCAAAAAGTTTGAATTTGAAAAAAAGAAGTTAAGTGCCGAACAATGGTTCGAAGAAATAAACGATTCTATTTTTAATGATCTGTTTGAATATACGCAAGAAGAAATGTGGAACCATTTGGCCAATTTGTTTGCTAGAAGAGACGCTATTAAAGAAATTGAAGAAAAAACTGGGCTATCAAAAGAGGAATTGCCACCAGATACATTTTTGGATTCTATGGCAAAAAGGATCCAAATATATCTCAAAGAATTTGAGAAAAATGGAATAAATAATGTAATTTGTTCCAATGTGGAGAAAAATTTGTTCAAGATTAAAAAACTAAAATGAAAAACTATATGAAAATAAATTTTGAAATAATTGCGGCGGGGGTGATGCTGAATTTTAAATAAAATAGCGGGTTCGAGTGAGGCTCGAACCCGCTTAATTATTGCGGAACTTCATTTTTAATTCACCGGTCGGGTGATGAGCGGAACAGACGGTGGCAGAAGCTCCAAAAAACCGTTACCGATACTTTCCGGTAGTGGCGCCGGTTTATGCAGAACGACGACATGACTTTTGGTTGCAATCACATGAGAGACGAGACAAAGTCTGAAATTGCAGATTTTAACGAGGTCCGCCCTCAGAACAAAAACCAGAAGACGGAAATTTACAATCTCTACATCTGCCGGCTCATATATTATTTGCAAACTGGGCTCTCTCATTACACCGTCTATCAAAGCCACCCATCGTCCGTAGTTATCCGGTTGGGATTTGGTTAGAACGTCGGCGTGGTTTTCAAACTGTTCCAGAAGTGACTGGTTGCCCTCAACAATAATTCTGTGCTGTCTTCCCGTTTCTTCAAAAGGCATTGAAAATATCAAATCGCCAAAAGGAAAGACTCTTTCGAGGGAAATTCTGTCGGGGTCGTCCTGACCCATGAACATCCTTCTCAAGCTATTCTTCATTGGGGGGACTCCTTTCAAGAGTACAATAGTCTAGGTACTTTTTATCAGTAATTCAATTGAATGTAAAGTTTAATGCGCGATGAAAATACCAAGTACTCTTTTTGCGCCGGAGGTAATGAGGGCGCGGCGAGCTTCGGAGAGGGAGGCACCGGTGGTATAGACGTCGTCCAGAACGATAATGGTGCGGGGGGTGCCGCCCCGAGGATACGGGGCGGCTTGCATCGAGTTCTTAACATTTTCTTGTCTTTCCTCTCTGCTTAAATTAGTTTGTCTTTCTGTCTCCCTAATTTTTTCCAAAGTATTATAAGAAATCTCAATATTATCACCGGCAATTTTTTTAATTTCTCTTACCAATTCTTCGCACTGGTTGAAACCTCTTTTTCTTTTTTCCAATTTACTCATCGGCATCGGCAGGAGGAGCGGCGGAGCGCCGTCGAAGAGCGCCGCTTCCGAAGCGATGTCCAATATTTCTTCATACAAAATTCCCGCAATCCTTTTTCTTAAGCCGGCGTTATTTTTATATTTGATGGCTTTGACCAAAGTGCGCACCATTTTGTTTTGGTAATCAAAAAGCACAAAAATATCACGCGAGTACACCGGCGAACTGGGCAAAAGCTCGCGCATTTTGCCTCTAGGCAAATTTAAAAGCTTTTGAATTTTGGCATCCTCCGGCACCAAGAGGTTTTGAACAGTTTCTAAAAATTTTTTGATTATCCCAGATAAAATCATTATGCTATAATAATACATTATGAGTTTCCTTTCCGATATTTTTAAAAAGAAAGCCGTGAGCGCTCTGGGCATTGACATCGGCTCTTCTTCCATAAAAGTGGTGCAGATTCAGAAAAAAGGGGACAAAGCCGTGCTGGATACTTACGGCGAACTTTCTCTTGGCCCTTACGGTGGAGTTTCTATCGGCCAGTCTACCAATTTATCTACCGAAAAAATGGCTCAAGCTGTAAACGACTTGCTCTCCGAAAAAGAAGTAGCTTTAACCACCAAGACTTGCGGTATGGCTATTCCTTTCAAAGCCTCGCTGCTCTCTATCATAGAAATGCCGGCTGTCAGTGAAAAGGAAATGGCCGGCATGGTCATCTTGGAAGCGCGCAAATACATACCGGTACCGATTTCCGATGTGACCATAGATTGGTCTATCATTCCCAAAAGAGAAAATGAAGATGCTCCCGCAGAAAAAGACGAGCATAAAGGCAAAACCGTTGATGTTCTTTTGGTGGCTATTCATAACAACATCATCAATCAATACAAAGAAATAACCGAAAAAACCGGCCTTGCCACCAAATTTTTTGAGATAGAAGTTTTCAGTTCCATCAGGGCGGTTTTGGAAGGGGTGCAGGGTCCGATTATGATTTTTGATATGGGGGCGGCTACCACCAAACTTTACATCATAAACCGCGGTTTGATTTACCAATCGCATACGATAAATACGGGTTCCCAAGAAATTACAGCCAATATTGCCAGGATTTTGGACATTTCCATTGAGGATGCCGAAGTCATAAAGCGGTCTGTCGGCATGGGCGTAACCAAAGAAGGCGCCGACCTTTCCGAAGCGGTTTCTGTTATTGCCGCCAACATATTTGCCGAAGCTAACAGATTTCTATTTGATTTCCAAAAAAAGACCAATGAAAATATCAAATCAGTGGTTCTTATCGGCGGCGGCTCGGCTCTTAGAGGTTTTAGAGATTTGGCTGCTCAAAATTTCAAAGTAGAAGTGATTTCCGGCAATCCGTTTGAAAAAGTGGAAGTGCCGGCCTTTTTGGAAAATATTCTCAAAGAAACCGGTCCCGAATTCGCGGTAGCCGCCGGTGCCGCTTTGAGGTGTTTGCAGGAGATATAGTATCACCCCCTCGCTTCGCTCGCCCCCTCTTATCTTAAGAGGGGGAAGGAAGGGAACAAAAAATAATCATTATGTATGAGCGACCGTACACAATTGAGGAAATAATAAAAAACTATCCAGATAAAGCCGGAATCTTATTAAAAGATCCGGTGCATTTGTGGCGTGCAGAAACAGGAATTGAGTTAATACATGAAGAACCAACCCTAAAAGAACAAGAAAGAATTTGGAAAAATTGGAATAAAATGACCAAAGAAATGAAAGAAAAAAGTGACACAAGAAGTTTAGAATTATTTAGTATAGATAATACTACACATAACGAACAAATTATGCAGAGTTGGAAAGAGAACAAGATATCATGAAATCGAAATTTCTTTATAATAATAGTGTTTTGGTGTCTCGCAGAAAAGAATTAAGAAACAACTCAACTGAAGAGGAGAAAGTTCTTTGGGATTATCTAAAACACGGTAAACTTGGAGGATTTAAATTCATAAGACAATATAGTGCAGGACCTTATGTTTTAGATTTTTATTGTCCAAAAATAAGGTTGGCTGTTGAATTGGATGGTAGTCAGCATAATGAAGGAGAGACTATTTTATACGATAAAGACAGGGAAAGATATTTGGAAAGCATAAATATAAAAGTTATCCGTTTTTGGAATTATGAGTTAGTAAAAAATCCAAAATCTGTTCTTAATAAAATTTACGACGAATCTATAAGTTGCAGACCCCCTCTTAAGATAAGAGGGGGTAGGGGGTGATAGAAGTAATCAACAATATTTGTTTACACTTGCGAATGCTTTTAGAGTATAATTAATTTTGAATTATGGCACCCAATTTCCAATCATCATTTATTCCCAAAGAGCCGATGACCGAAGACAAAGTCTTTAAGAAAAAAAAGGCCGGCGTTTTCGGAGTTTTGGCGGTTTCTCTTTTTGTCACATCGATAATCGGTTCTATAGGTATGTATGTTTACAAAGGCATAATGCAAAATGAAATCCAAGGCCTTGAATCTCAATTGGCAAATGAAGAAAAAGCCATAGATAAAAAAACCATAAGTGAAATGGCTCAATTCGGCAAAAAGCTGGAAGTTGTCAAATCGCTGGTCTTCAAACACCAGGTAGTTTCAAATTTTTTGGCTACCCTGGCTTCTTCGACGGTAAGCACTGTCCAGTTTAACGATTTTAGCTATGGTGATTTGAAAGAGGGCAGTCTCTCCGTTAATTTGCACGGCAAAGCCACGAATTACGCGAGCATAGCTTTACAAGAAAATGTTTTTTCTAAGATTAAATATTTTAAATCAGTTACTTTTTCGAATTTGACTTTGTCTGATAAAGGTTTGGTTTCTTTTGAATTAGCGATTTCCGTCGACCCGCAAATTGCCGTCTATGCCCCATAAAATAATATTTAAAATATGAGCTCTATTTCAATTCTTGCATACATAATACTTTCAATCTCAATAGGATACGCTTTTATCTATTCTTCGATGGGAGATTTGACCGCGCTTATGGATAAGAAACAACAGTATGAACAATCTCTGGAAACGGTGAGCAATATTGAGAATACAAAAAATGAATTACTGACTAAATTCAACAATATTTCAGCTGAAGACAAAAAAGACATTGAAACGGTTTTACCCAACTCTATGAATTTTGTGAGATTGGTTTCCCAGATTGACGCCGTGGCGGCAAAATACGGTATTTCCATAAACAAAACATCCTCAAAAGCAATAAATGATCCTAGTGGCAATTCTGCTGATGGTACTCAGTCGGCGAAACTTTACAATTCTGCCACTATAGGTTTTTCCTTTGATGCCTCTTATGACAAATTTAATGTATTTATGGACGATTTGGAAAAAAGCATGAGAGTTTTGGATATAAGATCGGTAAAATTAAACAGCCAAAAAGATAAAGATCAAGATAATGTTTATTCGTACGATATAGAGTTTGAAACCTATTGGCTTAAATCATCATAATGAAAAATTCAAAAAACAAACGAGCTGTTATTTTGGGCGTAGTCCTTCTGGGACTATTAGTCTTGGCTTATAAGGTGATGTTTGTTGCGCCCAATGATGTCTCAATAATTGAAGAGAATAGTACGGCTAGCGCCAGAGTCGAAGCTGTATTGCAACAGGTCGAAAGTATAAAATTTGACACAAGCATAACGCAAGACCAAAAGTTCAAATCCCTGAGAAGCATCGAAACTCCTCTTATATCTTTGCCTGTTGGAAGGCGAAACCCTTTTTCTGGGATTTAAAACCGGTCAATATTTAAAACAATGAGTATTTTAGATGTTTTAGTAAAACAGGGCGTTATTGAAGCTAAGGATTTCGCTTCAATAAAAGAAAAAAACGAATCTTCCGGAGACAGTGTCGAAGAGACACTTTTATCTTTTGGAGTGAGTGAAGACAATATTATGAGGGCCAAGGCCGAGTATTACACTATGCCTGTCAAAAAAATCGACCTGTCACTCATAGATTCAAAATTACTTGATTATGTGCCGGAAGAAGCGGCGGTTTATTACGGATTTGTTCCGGTCGGACTCTCTAACGGCGTTTTGGAAATCGGAGTGGTCAACCCGGACAATATTTCCGCCCGCGATGCTCTAAATTTCATATCATCCAAAATTAATCTGCCGTTCAAGACTTTTATCATATCTCAAAGTGATTTTAATAAAATTGTAAATTTATACAAAGGCCTTTCCGGCGAAGTGACCAAAGCTCTCTCCGAGCTGGAAACCGAGTTCGTCACCAAAGAGAAGGGCGGCGAAGAACCCAAAGAAAAAAGCAAATCACCAAAAGCTGAAGAAGAAAGCGAAAACGACCTCTCCGCTTTCGAGGGCAGAAGCACCAGAGTTATTGAAAATGCGCCGGTTACCAAAATAGTAGCTACCATTTTAAGATACGCGATTGACGGCAGAGCCTCAGACATTCACATAGAACCGACAACTTCAAACGTGCGTATCCGTTTCCGCGTGGACGGGGTTATGAACACTAGCCTAGTTCTGCCTTTCCGGGTGCACAGCGCCGTGGTTGCCAGAATCAAAATCATATCCAATATGAGGCTTGACGAAAAGAGAAAGCCTCAAGACGGGCGTTTTAGCGCCAAACTAAATGAAAGGAAAATAGATTTTCGTGTCTCTACCTTTCCCACCACTTTCGGTGAAAAGGTGGTGATTCGTATTTTGGACCAGGAAAAAGGCATCAAAAAATTAAATGAACTCGGACTTTCCAAGAAAAATCTAGAACAAATTATGCGAGCTATTGATCGGCCTTATGGCCTGGTTCTTATATCCGGCCCTACCGGTTCTGGTAAATCCACTACGCTGTATTCTATGATGAATGAAGTTGATAGAGACCATAAAAACGTGCTTTCTCTGGAAGATCCGGTCGAATACAACATGGAGGGTATGAGCCAGTCCCAAGTTATGCCGGAAATCGGCTATACTTTCGCTTCAGGCCTCCGCACCACGTTGCGCCAAGATCCAGATATTATAATGGTCGGTGAGATCCGAGACAAAGAAACAGCTCAGCTTGCCATCCAGGCGGCTCTCACCGGTCACCTAGTCTTTTCTACCATTCACACCAACAATGCTATCGGTGTCGTCCCGCGCCTTATTGATATGGGCATAGACCCTTACCTCATCGCTCCAACTTTGATCATAGCTATAGCTCAGCGTTTGGCCAGGTCGTTTTACCCCGGTGCCGGCAAAGCGGTGCCGGTTGATGCGGCCACCAAGATGATGATAGATAAACAGTTTGTTGATTTACCTGAGGAGTATAAAAGAGAAATCACTTTTGGCAAAGAAATTTATGAAATTGCAGGAGTGCCCAATTGCCCCAGCGGCATTCTTGGCCGGGTAGCCATTATGGAAGTGCTTGAGATGGATAAAATGTTGGAAAGCATCATTCTCAAGAATCCAACCGAACAGGAAATCTGGAAATATGCCAGAGGGAAGGGTATGCTTACTATGAGAGATGACGCTTTGTTAAAAGTCTTTAACCGAGTCATTCCTTTTGAAGAATATAACACTTTTTAATAGCAATATAGATTTATTCAATGTATAATAAATAATATTATGACTACAGAAGGAGAAAAAGAATATAAAATAATATTGATTGATGACGATGATTTTTTGGTCAATATGTATGCGACCAAATTTGCCGGCAGTGATGTGGCGGTGGAGGCTTATAAATCCGGAATGGCTTTTTTGGAAAAATTTCAGACCGAGGTGAAAGCTGATTTGATACTTTTGGATGTGGTGATGCCCGGTATGAGTGGCATAGAAGTCCTCAAAAAGATGCGGGAAGATAAGCTCGGAGAGGGGATTCCGGTGGTCATACTCACCAACCAAAGTGATGAAAAAGACATCGTTGAAGCCAAAAAGTACGACATTGCCGGTTACATAGTCAAATCAGCCGCCACACCATCAGAGGTGGTAAGCGAAGTTTTAAATATTATAAAAAGTTCTAAAAAAGCTTAATTTTACATTATGGAGGATTTAGATACTCTCATAGAACTTGTGATAAAAGAAGGAGCTTCGGACCTGCATCTTTCGGAGGACCGGGTTCCTTTCATTAGGATTTCCAGCCAGTTGGTGCCACTTTCCAAATATTCAAAATCCACCAAGAGTATGATGGAAAGCATTTTAAACAAAACTCTTTCTGAAATGAAAAAAACCATCTTCAAAAATTCCCAAAGCGCCGATTTTGCTTATAGCCACAAAGGGGAAAGATTCAGAGCGCACTTATTTTTGGAACAGCAGAGGATTTGCTTGACCTTGCGCCATATTCCCAAAAATATACCTTCAATCGCCGAATTAAATCTGCCGGACAGTCTGACCAATTTCGCCAGATTGAAATCGGGTTTCTTTTTGGTTGTCGGCCCGACCGGACACGGCAAATCCACTACCTTAGCTTCCCTGGTTGAAACCATAAACAGCGAAAGATTGGAAAACATCATTACCATTGAAGATCCGGTAGAATACCAATTCATTTCCAAGAAATCCATAATTTTCCAAAGAGAAGTCGGTATGGATACGCCGAGTTTTGCAGTAGCACTAAGGGATTCGTTCCGGGCCGACATAAACGTGCTGATGGTGGGAGAGATGAGAGATTCGGAAACTATGTCTGCTGCGGTTTCCGCCGCCGAGACCGGCCACTTGGTTTTTTCCACTTTGCACACCAACAACGCGGCTCAAACTGTAGACCGCATCATAGACTCGTTTGACCCGAACCAGCAAAACCAGATTCGTATTCAGCTGGCGGCCTCGCTTTCGGGCATATTTTCTCAGCGCCTTATTCCCAGAATCTCCGGCGGCTTGGTTCCGGCTTTTGAGCTTTTGATAAACAACACAGCCGTTTCCAATCTCATCAGAGATAAACGCACCCATGAACTCAACACCATTATTGAAACCAGTTCCGGCGAAGGTATGATAGATTTCAACAGATGTTTAGTAGAAAAAGTAAACCGAGGCGAGATCAGTATTGAAAACGCCTATCTTTACTCCAGCAATCCGAGGTCTCTGGAAAAAATGTTATAGCCATGATTTTCCTATATAAAACCATAAATAAAGAAGGCAAGAGAGAAGAAGGCGAACTGGAGGCTTTTAGCTCAGACTCGGCTGTTGCTATTTTGCAAAGGCGCGGGCTGGTAGTTTCTTCCGTCAAAGAAAAAGACGAGAGTGGCGGCGATATACTCAAAAAAATTCCGTGGATGAATAGAGTTGGCAACAAAGACATAGTCATTCTTTCCAGGCAGATGTCCACACTTTTTGAAGCCCAGGTTTCCGCTCTCAAAATATTCAAACTTATCGGCACCGAGGTCGAGAATCTCACTTTGAGGAAGTGTCTGCTTCAGGTGGTTGATGATTTGCAGGGCGGAGCCTCTATATCGACTGCTTTATCCAAACATCCCAAAATATTTTCCGATTTTTATGTCAATATGGTCAGGGCTGGAGAGGAGTCCGGCCACATAGACCAAACCTTTTTATACTTGGCCGACTATATGGACCGCACTTATGAAGTTACCTCCAAAGCCAAAAATGCCCTTATATATCCGGCTTTCGTCATCTTCACTTTCATTTCGGTTATGGTTCTTATGTTTACCGTCATCGTGCCCAAAATCGGCGCTATTATCAAAGAATCCTCCCAGGAAATTCCTTTTTACACCAAAATAGTCTTTTGGGTCAGCGATTTGTTCGTCAATAATTGGTTGCTTATGCTTATCGGATTGGCCGCCTTTATTGCCGGTTCTATCTGGTATGCCAGGACCGAAGAGGGGTCAAAATTTATTTCCAATGCCAGGCTTCATATTCCTTATCTGGGCGACCTTTACCGCAAGCTCTATCTCTCCAGATTTTCCGATAATATGAGCACTATGGTAACTTCAGGCATACCGATGCTCAAAGCTATTGAGGTTACTTCTTCGGTTATAGACAACGAAACTTACAAAGATATTTTGAACGATGCCATTGTCAAAGTTAAAGCCGGCCAGGCGCTTTCGGTTTCGCTTGGAGATAGGGAAGAGATTCCCGGCATATTGACCCAAATGATAAGGGTGGGGGAAGAAACCGGAGAACTGGGCAGCATTCTCAAAACTATGTCCAAATTCTACCAAAGAGAAGTTATGAACGCAGTGGATACTTTGGTAGGTATGATTGAACCGGTTATGATTGTGGCGCTAGGTATCGGCGTCGGTATTCTCCTTGCATCCGTCCTTATGCCTATATACAATATCGCTGGAGGGGTATCATAAATAATATGAAAAAAAATAAGGGATTTTCACTCATCGAACTTTTAATGGTTATAGCCATAATTGGTATCTTATCTACCATTATTTTAAATAGTCTTTCTCAATCAAGAGCCAAAGCTTATGATTCAAAAGTAAAGCAGCAATTAAACAGTTTTCGTACTGCTGCGGAAATGTATTTTCAAAACAATTCAAATAGTTATGGAACTTATGCTAATTGCAATGCGGGAGGGCCTACTGCTTTTTTTAGAAACATTCAAACTGTTAATGGTCAACCGGGAATTTATATTGACTCAGCTAATCTTCCCGATAATGCCGATAGGGCGTGTGAATCTGATGGTGATTCTTATGCTGTCAAAGTTTCTCTTTATTCTGGTATAGATTATTGGTGTGTTGATAGTAAGGGATCTTCAAGAGTGATTAATGATGGTTCTCCGGCCACGTTTTGTCCATAATTAAGATATCCACATCTTTATTACTGAAAATTTGCAAATTGTTTATAATATTATTAAAGCTTGAGGAATAAAAAGTGGTCGATCGCAATCAAGCTTCTCTCTCGAGAGAGAATTAGTTAATTATTTAAAAATTATGTTTAAAAATAAAAAAGGCTTTACACTCATTGAACTTCTGGTTGTTATTGCAATTATCGGCATACTGTCTTCTGTCGTTTTGGCATCACTCAACAGTGCCAGAGCAAAAGGTAATAATGCTAAGATAAAATCTCAGTTGGCCGGGGCAAGAGCTGGTGCTGAAATTTGGTACGACAACCACAGTTCAAGTTATGCGGGTATATGTGGCGCAGTTGTTGGAGATACTTACATCTACCCATACCTTCTAAGTAGCAATTATCCAGGTACTCCGACTGTTACTTGTAATAACAATGGTGCCAATACTGCTTATGCAATCTCGGTTCCTTTGTCAGTTGCTGAAGGTAGTAATACTATCTGGTGCATAGACTCGTCGGGTGCTTCTAAAGCCACAGCGGCTGCAGCTGCAGCTGGTGCTTGCCCATAATTCAGTTTAGTTAGGATTTTAAAACAGTCTCGCACATGCGGGGCTGTTTTGGTTTATTCCACAGATTGTGGATTTCCAAAAATAAGTAGTAAGAGTTATAATTAAGGAAATGGAAAATAAAGCACGCAAAGGTTTTACTTTGATAGAACTGTTGCTGGTCATGGCCGTTATTGGCATACTATCTGCGATTGTAACCGTTTATCTCAACCAGGCTCGTGGCAAAGGAGCAGATGCCAAAGTAAAATCGCAAGTAGTTCAGCTTCGATCAGCTATAGAGATCTATTATATTAATAATATTAATTATGGTTTACCTGTTGCCGGCACAGAGGCTGCTGGCACTTCGGTTGGCTATGGTTGTGCTTCCAACATGTTTGGCAGTACCGGTATAGGAAGTTATCTGTTAAAAGATATTTACCCGGGCGTAGCTTTCTTGAATAGCAAATGTACATCAAATGGTACTGATTATGCGATAAGTATCAAACTTAATAATCCTGGAGAATATTGGTGCATTGATAGCCTAGGCAGTTCGAAGCTTACAACGGCAATCCATACCACTAATAAATGTCCTTAAAACAATTCTTATATCAATAGAAAATTCGCTGTCCTATTTCAGATAAGACAAAGACGGTTTTCAAACATGTCAAAGGTCGCCTTTGACACTATCTTTTTGTAAAGTTTTGTGTTTAAAAAGTATTGCGTGATTATCCACACAGCAAATTGCTAGTATCTCTTCATTTTTTGAATTGAAAGTACCCAAATTTGGGCACCAACGAACCATAAATTATAAGTTTTATTATCCACAGATATTCATTTTTAATAATTTATCTAACATTGTACAATATAAGTAAGAGTTTTTCTTACTTCTGTATCATAAACAACAATATGGATAACTTAATTGCAAAAATTTATGGTTCACCCAAGACGGTCTTTAATACCAAAGACATAGCCCTAATTTGGGAGGAAACTAATAAAAATAATCTAAAATCTAAAATATCATACTATGTAAAAAATAAAGACCTCATTAGGTTAAAAAATGGTGTGTTTGTTAAAGATAAAAATTATAACAGGCAGGAGCTTGCAACAAGCATATATACCCCGTCTTATATAAGTTTTGAAACTGTGTTGCGCGAAAACGGAATTATTTTTCAGCACTATGATACCATATTTGTCGCTGGCGAATTAAGTAAAAATATTTTGGTGGATGGCCAAAAAATTTCTTTCAGAAAAATAAAAGAGGTGGTCATTTATAATCCGTTGGGTATAATAAATAAAACTAATTATAGTACAGCTATAAGAGAAAGAGCATTTCTGGATATGATTTATTTGTTTCCTCAATATTATTTTGACAATCTGCACTCTATTGATTGGCAAAAATGTTTTGAAATTGCCGAAATTTATCAAAATAAAAAATTAATTGAACGGCTTAAAAAATATCAAAAAGATGCTCAATAGAAAAAAACATCAATTAATAATGGGTAATATTTTGAAAGATATTTATGTCGATATTACTATTAGTTCACTTTTGGGATTTAAGGGCGGTACTTGCGCTTATTTTTTTTATGACTTGACAAGGTTTTCGGTGGATTTGGATTTTGATTTGCTTTCAGTAAGTGAAGAAAATCAAAAAATGGTTTTTGAAAAAATCATTGCTATTTTGAGTAAATATGGACAGATCAAAGATAAGTATATAAAAAAATTTACTGTTTTTGCTTTACTCTCTTATGGTAATGATGACCATAACATTAAAGTCGAGATCAATACCAGAAAATTAATAGAAAATATCCAAAATTACTACGAGCTAAAAGAACATCTCGGTATATCTATGTTTGTGGCCCAAAAAGATTATCTATTTGGAAGCAAACTTTCAGCTTTAACCTCAAGAACAAAAGTAGCAATGAGAGACATTTATGACATATATTATTTTGCTAAAAATAATTGGGATATTAGTGACGAAGTGGTCAAAGAGAGAACCGGCAAAGCTACGAAAGAATATTTGTACGATTGCATAGCGTTTATAGAAAAAGTAGAAGATAACCAAATGCTACAAGGATTAGGAGAGCTTGTTGATAGTGAAAAAGAAAAAGAGTGGATTAGAAATCATCTAAAAACAGAAACTATTTTTGCTTTGAAAAACTATTTATCAGTAATGGATTAGCGTAGATAATTAAACGAATGCAATACTTTTTTTGGATCTTAATATTTTTATTTGGTAGTGCTTTAGGCAGTTTTATTTCTGTGATTGCAAACAGGTATAATACTGGTTTGCCTTTTTTGAAAGGACGCTCAATTTGTTTTTCTTGCAGTACACAGCTTCAAAACAAAGATTTGTTTCCTATTTTTTCTTTTCTTTTTTTAAAAGGCAGATGCCGTTATTGCGGCAGTAAAATTCCCAAAGAAACTTTCATAACAGAGATTTCGATGGGCGTTCTGACTGTTTTAGCAGCTCTTAAATCTGGATTTTTGGGCTCTGGTTTTTCCATAATACTTAATACATTTCCCATAATACATTTTCTAATTCTAACTTTTATCTTTGGAACCATTCTCCTGATTTCCGTTTATGACATCAAACACTTCATTATTCCCGACTCTTTCCTGATTTTTCTCTTCATTTTTTCTTTTTTATACATAATACTTAATACTTACCCCATTATACAATCTCTCCTCTCTGGCCTCATCCTTGCCGCCCCATTCTTTTTAATCTTTCTAATTTCCAAAGGCACTTGGTTTGGCCTCGGTGATGTGAAATATATAGCGGTTTTCGGCTTTTTTCTGGGATTCAGTGTCGGTTTGTCTGCCGTTGTCCTGTCTTTTTGGATAGGGGCGGTCGTCTCTCTTTCTCTTCTGGCTTTGAAAAAACTTACACCCTATATTCATTTGCCTCTGTTGCGAAATAATCTTACAATTAAGTCCGAGGTTCCTTTCGGGCCGTTTCTTTCTCTCGGGATAGTAATAAGCTTTCTTTTAAGTTTGGACCTTTTTCATATTTATGAATTATTTAGTTTCTTTTAAAAATAAAAATAAAGGCTTCACGCTTGTTGAGCTTGTAGTAGTTATAGCTATAGC
Source organism: uncultured Candidatus Saccharibacteria bacterium (assembly GCA_964361905.1). GTDB lineage: Bacteria > Patescibacteriota > Minisyncoccia > Phycocordibacterales > WO2-35-19 > WO2-35-19. The sequence goes on from CAYICK010000004.1 coordinate 21,528, forward strand.
GATGGTGATTACGACCGCTGTTGTTATACAGCAGGGCAGTATGAACGACCAACTGGCTCTTAAAACCCAAGCTTATGAACTGGCAATGATGATTCGCCAGGCTCAAATTTATAGTTTGGGGGTGAGAGAGGATGTTAATGGTTCAGGTGATAAGTTTAATGTGGGGTATGGAATGCATATTGATACTAATGGTCCTGTTGCAGATAGAACAATTTTTTTTGCGGATAGAAACGGAACTTTACAATATAACTCTAGTCCAGATGAAGCCATAGAGACAAAAATATTTACAAGAGGAATAAAAGTAAACAAAGTTTGTGCTCCTAATCCGTCAGCTCCACCACCATTGCTTTGTAATGGTAGTAGCGCACCCAAACAAATAGATATAATTTTCTTAAGACCCGACCCTAAAGTTAAAGAATTTAGATTTATGGATAATAGTGGTGCCAAACTACTTTTATCGCCGCCGGCTATCATAAGACTGATATCACCAAATGACAAAACAATTGATATTACAGTAGAAGCTAATGGTCAAATATCTATAGAATAATGTCTAAATTTAAATTTAAAAAAATAAATAAAAAAGCTTGTCCCGCGAAGCTTCAGCGAAGTGGGGGTTTTACTCTTGTAGAGATACTTGTAGCTGTAGGTCTTTTCGTTGTGATTGCTACATTTTCTCTAGGAGCAGTGGTTAGTATTTTTGATGCAAACAAAAAAGCTCAAGCATCTAAGACTGTGGTAGACAACCTTAATATCACTATTGAAAATATGGCCAGAACAATCCGTTTCGGAACAAAATATCATTGCGGAACTGGCGGTAGTAGTCTTTCCGAAGCAAAAGATTGTGATGATAGTGGTGTTGATGATGCATTTTTTGCTGTTACATTTGATGGTAACATCGTAACTTATAATTTGTGTAGTACTCAAATTAAAAGATCTGGTACTGGGGCCACAAGTTGCAGCGATACCAGTACGCAGGCCATCACTTCATCCGATACAACCATAGATTATTTAAAATTTTATGTTAAGGGCAATCTGCCATTTGATGATGTTCAGCCATATATCAAAGTTGTTATAAAAGGCCATGTAGGAGGCAAACCGTCCATTCAAACTAATTTTTCAATAGAAACTTTAATATCTCAAAGAACACTTGATTTAGGTTTATGATTTTTAAAAAATTGAAAATTGAAAATTGGAAATTGAAAATTCTTGCGAAGCAAGCTGGTTTTACAGTGCTTGAATCAATTGTAGCCATTGCTGTGCTTTCTCTTGCCATATCAGGTGCCTTTTCTGCGGTACAGCAAAGCCTTTCCCAAGCGATAATTGCCAAAGATGAAGTCAAAGCTTTTTATTTGGCCCAAGAAGCGTTTGAAATGATAAGAAATAAAAGAGATTCAAATCTGGTTGCTAATATAAATAACGGCCCAGTAGATTGGCTTGACGGCATAACCGATGCTGATAAATGTCCTTTTAATAATACATGCAGAGTAAATGCTGATTCTAGTTTTGAGATTTGTGGTGCCGCTTGGGATAGTTGTCCTGTTTTAAAGCAAGACACAGGCGGATCAAATCCTACATATTTATATGGATATACTTCCGGAATTGATACCAATTTCAAAAGAGAAATACAAATAGAATCAATAAATGCCGATGAAATATCTGTCACAGTGCAAATTTCTTGGACCAAAGGCATTTTGCCTTTTACATTTAAAGTTAAAACGCTTTTATTAAACTGGATATGATGAAAAATAAAGGAATGACATTGTTTATAGCGGTGGTTGTAATGGGCGTTTTGCTATTCGTGAGTTTTGCTGCGATTAATATTGCCATTAAAGGCAGTCTTTTCTCATCTTCCGGCCGAGATTCTCAGTATGCTTTTTATGCAGCCGATGCTGGATTGGAATGCGCCTTTTATTGGGATTCCAAGTTTGATGCTTTTGCTACTTCTACATCCGGTAATAGTTTAGATTTTAAATGTGCCGGTTCTCTTGATATTAATAGCGGTCAAGCTATAGAAGGTACCTCTACTATTACCACATTAATTGGCGGCGGTGGTAACCCGGACCCAACAAGCAGGTTTGGTTTTGTTATGAATCAAGGCGGCAACTCTGTACCTCATTGCGCTATTGTTACAGTAGAAAAATATTATATCGATTCAACTGGTGATGGTTTTCTTGATCCTCCTCTCTTAACAAAAATTAAATCTCGTGGCTACAACACCTGTGTTACTTCTTTTGGAAGAAGGATGGAAAGAGGTGTTGAAGTTAATTACTAAATTGACCTAATTATTCTAATTCCTAATTAACCTAAATCAGGGTTGCTTTTTGGTGGTTTTTTAGAATAATTAGGTTAATTAGAGCAATTAGAAATTATAGCCATGAACTTAAATGAAGTAAAAAAGAGGATAGAAAAACTCAGAAAGACTATAGAGCGTCATAATCATCTTTATTATGTCTTGGACGCGCCTGAAATAGGCGACACTGCTTATGACTCTCTTTTTGAAGAATTACGCAAGCTTGAAGAAGAATTTCCGTCATTAAAAACTGAAACCAGCCCGACTCAGAGGGTTGGTGGCGAACCTCTGAAAGAATTTAAAAAAATAAAGCACACGGTAGCTCAGTGGTCTTTCAACGACGCTTTTTCAGAAGAAGATATGATTGATTTTGATAAGAGAGTAAAAAATTTTTTAAGGAAAGGATCCCACTTCGCTGAAGCTTCGCGGGATGAGGTTAACCCTCAATACACTTGCGAGCTCAAAATAGATGGACTGAAAGTTGTTTTTGAATATGAAAAAGGTTTATTGAAAAGAGCCGCAACAAGAGGTGATGGGGTAACAGGCGAAGATGTTACCAATAATATAAAAACCATAAAATCAGTGCCGCTCAAACTTTTTGAACCGCTAGATATTATCGTGGAAGGTGAGGTGTGGCTGGGCAAAAAAAGTTTTGAAAAAATAAATGAAGAAAGAAAAAAGACAGATGAGCCCCCTTTTGCCAATCCTCGCAATGCCGCCGCCGGCACTTTGCGCCAGCTTGACCCTAAAATCGTTGCGGCTAGAAACTTAGATAGTTTTATTTACGACGTGGCAAAAGTGTCAAGGGTTCCCCTTGACACTCAGACAGCAGAGCTGGAATATTTGCAAAAAATCGGTTTCAAAGTGAATAAAAATTTCAAACTTTGTAAAAATATTGATGAAGTTATCGGCTACTGGAAATCTTGGCAAAACAGAAAGGACAAAGAAGATTACTTGATAGATGGAGTAGTGGTAAAAGTTAGCGAAGCCAAATATCAAAAAGTTCTAAGCTTTACCGGTAAAGCGCCGCGTTTCGCCATCGCTTTCAAATTTAAAGCCGAACAAGTGACTACTGTAGTGGAAGATATTGTCTTGCAAGTCGGCCGTACCGGTGTGCTGACACCGGTGGCGCATCTCCGGCCGGTCCTGGTTGCCGGTTCAACCGTTTCGCGCGCTACGCTCCACAATGAAGATGAAATCAAACGCCTCGGCGTACGCGTCGGAGACACGGTGATTTTGCAAAAGGCCGGAGATGTTATTCCGGATATTGTTTCGGTGGTGCAAGAAATGCGGACCGGCAAAGAGAGGGAATTCGTCTGGCCCAAGTTCGTGGCCGATTGCGGGGGCGGTGGCGATATAGAACGCATCCCTGGCCAAGCGGCCTGGAAGTGTAAATATAAAAATTCTTTTATTCAAAAAAAGCGCCGTTTCTATCATTTCGTGTCAAAGGGCGCCTTTGACATTGAGGGTTTGGGGCCCAAAATAATTGATGCGCTTCTGACAGCCGAACTCATTTCCACTTATGATGATATTTTCACTCTCAAAAAGGGCGATTTACTCAGTATGCCGAGGTTTGCCGAAAAATCGGTGGACAATCTTTTATCTTCAATTGAGAAAGCCAAGATGGTGAGTTTACCGCGGCTTATTATTGCACTTTCTATACCGAATGTCGGTGAAGAAACCGCTTTGCTAATCGCAAAGAATTTCCAACCTGCCCGAATAGCTCAGGCGGGCGGGTTTTCAATTTTCAATTTTCAAAAAGCAAAAAAAGAAGAGTTGGAAAAAATAAATGAAGTCGGGCCGATAGTGGCGCAGTCAATAGTGGATTGGTTTAAAAATAAAGAAAATAAAAAGCTTTTGGAAAAGTTGTTGAAGCAGATAAAAGTTGTTTCTGATTCGAAACTCGAAACTCGAAACTCGAAACTCGCTAATAAGACTTTTGTGCTAACGGGAACTTTGCAAACAATGAGCCGAGATGAAGCCAAAGAAAAAATAAGAGCGTTTGGCGGCAGTGTTTCAAGCTCGGTTTCCAAAGAAACCGATTATGTGGTGGCTGGTGAAAATCCCGGCAGTAAATACAACAAAGCGGCGGAATTGGGAGTGAAAATTCTAAATGAAGAAGAATTTGAAAATCTTTTAAAAAGTTAAAAAAGTGTTATTATTGAAGCATGATTTCTAAAGAAGAAATTAAAAAACTGGCCGATTTGGCGAGGATAGATATTGAAGAAAGGGAGCAAGAAAAACTGGCTTTGGAAATGGGCACAATACTTGAATATGTTGGCCAAGTGTCCCATTTCGCTAAAGCTTCCGACGTCGCCAAGGCTATGCCGGACAAGTCGCGGGATGAATTTGAGACTACTCAAATTCAAAATATTATGCGTGAAGATTCTAATCCGACAGAATCAGAAACCTATAATAAAGAACTTATTACCGAATTTCCAAACAAAGAAGGAAATTATTTGAAAGTTAAAAAAATACTGTAATGGATTTAAACAACCTTACAATCAAAAAAGCGCGTGAACTGCTGGACAATAAAGAAATTTCCGCCAAAGAACTTTCCGAAAGCTGTCTCAAAAATATAAAAAGCAAAAATAAAGAATTAAATATTTTTCTTGAAGTTTATGATGATGTATTAAAGCAGGCAGAAGAAGCTCAAAAAGTTATTGGTAAAAATGAAGCCAAAGAATTAACCGGCATTCCGCTGGCCATCAAAGATAATATTTTGATAAAGGGCAAAATAGCCAGCGCTGCTTCCAAAATGCTTCAAAATTACCACGCCACTTATACCGCTACTGCCGCTCAAAAACTTATTGATCAAAATGCGATTTTTGTCGGCCGAGCCAATATGGACGAATTTGCCATGGGCAGTTCAACCGAAAACTCGGCCTTTGGTGTGACCAAAAACCCAAGGGATACCTCTCGGGTGGCTGGGGGCACTTCCGGCGGTTCTGCGGCCGCTGTAGCCTCTGAAATGACCCTGGGGGCTCTAGGTTCGGATACGGGCGGTTCTGTGAGGGAACCGGCATCTTTCTGCGGAGTGGTGGGTTTAAAGCCGACTTATGGCTCTGTCTCTCGTTACGGTCTTATGGCCATGGGTTCATCTCTTGATGTGATAGGACCGATTGCCAAGACGGTAAGCGATGCTGAGATTATTTTTAACGCGATTAAAGGCAAAGATAAATTTGATAGTACGAGTGTTGAAATTGAAAGATTGAAAAAAGCAAAGATTGAAAAATTAAAAATAGGAATTCCGTATCACATACTCGAGCAAGAAGGCATATCGCAAGATGTTAGAAAAAATTTTGATGAGTCTATAAAAAAATTAAAAGATTTGGATTTTGAAATTGTAGATGTAAAATTACCAAATATAGACAAATCACTGGCCATTTATTACATTATTATGCCGGCCGAAGTTTCCTCAAATATGTCGCGGTATGACGGCATCAAATACGGACTCAGTGCGGGTGGTGAAAATTTGCTTGAGGTTTATAAAAAAACGCGAGGCCAGGGGTTTGGCAAAGAAGTCAGGAGAAGAATAATTTTGGGTACTTATGTTCTCTCCTCGGGTTATTACGATGCTTATTACAGTAAAGCCATGGTGGCCAGGAAAATAATTCGTGAGGAGCTGAGCCAAGCTTTTGGAAAAGTGGATGCCATTCTTACGCCGACCACTCCGGCACCGGCCTGGAAGATAGGGGAGAAAGTGAGCCCCTTAGAAAATTATTTAGCGGATATTTTTACTGTGACTGCCAATATTGCCGGTGTACCGGCCATATCTTTACCGTCCGGCTTTTCTGAAATCGGTGGCAAAAATTTGCCACTAGGCATACAATTAATGTCGCCACACGGACGCGAAAATACTTTATTTGAAATCGGTAAAAAGTTTTTAGGAGAATAAAATGGCAGATGATAAAAAAAAACCCGAAGGCTGGAATTTTGACCCCATCGAGGCTATTGTGGTCCTGCTTTTTTTGATGGCTATTTTTGCAGCTCTTTTTACGGCCATATGGAATTATTTTACTTCAGGCAATCTTTCTTTTTATGGTTTCAAACTTTCCGGCCTGTTTGATTTTTTGAAATCAAATGCTTGGTTTTTCAAAATTTTGGGTTATGTCGGTGCCGGAGCGGCGGCTATAGGGACTTTTGTATTTACCCAAAGAGCCGATGCTATCTGGCGGGCGATGAAAGCCGGTCTTTATCCGGCAAATATGAAAGCGGTTTCTCTCGGCTCGGCACCAGCCCCAAATGCGCAAACGAACAGGTGGGAAAAAATCGTCAAACTTTCAGAATCCGAAAATTCTTCGGACTGGCGTCTCGCTATCATAGAAGCCGATATTATGCTCGATGAACTTTTGGGTAAACTGCAATTGCCCGGCGACACGATGGGAGAGAAACTCAAAGCGGTTGAACAAAGTGATTTTACCACTATAGAGCAGGCTTGGGAGGCTCACAAAGCCCGCAACAATATAGCCCACGAGGGCGAGGGCTTCCTCTTGAACCAACGCGAAACCCACCGCATCATCTCTCTCTACGAGGCGGTCTTCAAAGAATTTGAAATTATTTAATTGTTTGCATCAAGCCCGTCAAACATGTTGCGGAGTTTGGATTCGCACCAAAATTTCAAGGTTATGCTTACCACTATGTTTTTCAACACCCCCACTCAGTGGGGTTTGGGGTCTGGACTATACCATCTTCCAAATTTAAAATTGGAATTTCGCCATCTAGTCTCTACACATTTATCCTTCGACTTTACTCAGGACAAGTTCAAAGGAATTTAGCTCGGGATTATCTTTCTATTTATTAAACAGAGAGGATTTCCCCGAATTTGGCGAATTTACTCCTACTGATTACTCAGCAGGGGGCCCACCACTATTGAGCCTCGCGAGTTACTATTACTCTACCCCGCAATGATTAGATTATATACTAATCAAAATATCTAGCAAATCATTAAAAAATATGATAAATTCTAACCTATGCCGGCATAGCTCAGGTAGTTTAGAGCACCCCACTCATAAAGGGGAGGTCCCAAGTGCGAGCCTTGGTGCCGGCACCTCGAAATTAGTAAATTAATTAATTTAAAAATACGCCAAAATTGCAATCCTTGAAATTAAAGACCGCCTAATGCGCTAGTGTAGTTGCTCAGGAAAGAGGGAATAGCAAACATAAGGCCGATAAGCGGCAAGACGATGACCGCTACGGTTATTATGCCCGTCCACATCATAATCTTTCTGGTTTTTTCAACCGAAGCATAAATCTCGTCTATTTTTTTCTCCATCCCCGCCATTTTGTTTTGTGTTTCTTGGTCCA
>CAYICK010000005.1:0-27596 GCA_964361905.1 uncultured Candidatus Saccharibacteria bacterium
GCTACCGCTGCGCCACCGCGGAGCTTAATGATTATTTATTTTTCAAGTTACAAATTCCTTTCGGGATTTTTGTGATTTCGTCATGGACTTCCATATGACAATTTGCACAAAGCAATACACATTTGTCTATTTCTTTACGAAGCCTTTCCCATGAACGCGTCAACCCCTTAGAAGACATATCGAAATCTTTGTTTTTCGGATTTACATGATGGAAACTCAATGCTCGTGAGCATTTATTGTAGCCACATATTGCGCACTTATTGCCTTTATAAGATCTAGCCATTTCACGCAGTTTGATTCTTCTGCGTTTTACAGCCATGACCATATATTTTGCTCGATCAGCGTAAGTCCTCGTCTCTTTTCTTATTTTGGTATACACAATACAAGTATACCACACAAATTTAAAGAACATTTGTTATTGTATCAAAATTTTGTCTTGTTGCAATCATTAGAAATTATAAAGTATAATAAATACAAGTTTATTAGCTAATATCTAAAAATATGTGTGGATGCAAAGGAACAGCGGGTGCTATATATGGCCTGGGCTTTGTCGGCGCAGCGATATTTTACATCCAACATGCCGACAGTTTTTGGATTGGAGTGCTGGGTATTCTCAAAGCTATCGTTTGGCCGGCATTTATAGTATATAAAGCGTTGGGATTTTTAGGTTAAATTTGGCGTTTTTTGTGCTAAAGTATGCGCATGAAGAAACAGCTATATTTCGACCATGCCGCTACTACTCCCTTAGATCCGAAAGTGCTTTCGGTTATGTTGCCGTATCTCAAAAACGAGTTTGGTAATCCCTCCAGTTTGTACAGCTTGGGCAGAAAATCCAGCCAAGCCATCGCCCAGGCATCGGATACCATTTCAAGAATATTAAACTGCCAACCTGATGAATTTGTTTATACGGGCTCAGCGACAGAAGCCGATAATCTAGCTATCCTTGGAACTATTCGCGCGAATAAGGTCAAAGGAGGAAAAATAATCACTTCTCAAATTGAACACAAAGCGGTTTTGGCGGCTTGTGATGTTTTGGAGAAAGAGGCCTGCCCGACTGCGTCATGCGGGCGGGGTTTTGAAATTGTCAGATTGCCGGTTTTGAAAAATGGTTTGGTAGATTTGGAAGTATTAAAAAAATCTTTAGACGAAAAAACTATTTTAGTTTCCGTTGTCATGGCTGACAGCGAAACCGGCACCGTCCAACCGATATCAGAAATTTCTAAAATTATAAAAGAAAATTCCACTGCATACTTTCATACAGACGCTTCTCAAGCAGCCAAACACCTTGATTTGGATGTGGAAAAGCTCGGCGTAGATATGATGACCATATCGTCCCACAAAATTTACGGGCCCAAAGGCGTGGGCGGGCTTTATGTAAAACGCGGCACCAAAATTTCTCCCATTATTCATGGCGGCGGCCAACAAAAGTTGCGGAGTGGTACCGAAAATGTTGCCGGCATTGTAGGCTTCGCCAAAGCATTAGAACTTATCGCAAAAAACAGGAAATCAAATAATAAAAAAATAAAAAAACTGCGCGACGCTTTAGAAAAAGGCATCTGGAAGTCCATTCCCAAAGTGGTTTTAAACGGCCACCCGACTTTGCGCCTACCAAACTTTCTTAATATTTCCATATTAGACATCGAGGGTGAAGCCATGCTTCTATATCTCGATAGACTTGGTATAATGGTCTCCACCGGTTCGGCTTGCAATTCGCAAAGTTTGGAGCCGTCGTATATTTTAACCGCTCTCGGCAACTCTTATGAATACATCCACGGCAGTCTGCGGTTCACTTTGGGTAAAGAAAATACAGAAGCTCAGGTGAAATATGTTTTGAAGCATTTACCGGAAGTAGTTAAAAAATTAAGAGAAATTTCGCCCCTTAATATCGCTTTAAAATAAAATGATTAAAAAAAATAAAATACAAAAAAAACCAGATGTAATAAATAAATTTACAGGCAACAGTTGGGCTTATTCCAAACAAGTCCGAGAACATTTTTTCAAACCCAAAAATTTACTTCTCAAGGACCCGAATAGGTCAAAATACGATGGTGAGGGCATCGTCGGCTCCCCCGCCTGCGGCGACGTGATGCGGGTTTGGTTAAAAATTGATAAAAAAACAGACAAAATTAAAGAATTCAAATGGCGCACTTTCGGCTGCGCTTCGGCCATCGCCTCCACTTCGATGTTGTCTGTAATGGTAAGTGAAAAGGGCGGTATGAAAATAGACAAAGCTCTGCAAATAAAACCGCAAGATATTATAAAAAGATTGGGTGGTTTGCCTGACCGCAAGATCCACTGCTCAGTCCTCGGCGACAAAGCTCTGCGCACCGCCATCAATAATTGGTTTGAGAAAACCGGACAAATTGAGAGGATTGTCAAAGATGGTGGCCAAATTTTAGACCCGCACACCAAAACCACCGAAGCCGATATTGAAGAAGCGGTACTTGAAGGCGCGACCACGCTGGCCGCCGTCCAACGCCGCACCAAAGTCGGCATCGGCTTCCCTAAATGCATTCCTCAAGTCGAAGAACTCATCCGCTTCTACCGCGAAAAATATTTCGGCCCTGATAAAAAATAATTCTATATTAAAAATCAGAAGATACTATCCAAGCAAAAATAATAGCACATATTCCACCTGCAAGACTTACAAATAATACCCCAAACGCCACAAGACTTCTGAGAAGTTCATCATTTTTAATATCAAACAAATTTGACACAAAATCCAAAGATGGTAACAAAAGTAAACTGAGTACATAAGCGGTAATAGCAAAAGCAACGATTCCAATCAAAATATTTGCGACTAATTTAAAAATAAATTTCATTTTTTAATTTTAAATATTATTTATAAAATTTTTCATACCAATACTACCCCTCTTTTTGGACAAAAAGGCAAGGTAAAAAGGTTATCAACAGAAAGCTTGACTTTTTGACGCGATTTGCTATACTTAGCATACAAATGACCGAAAGGTCCCGCCCCCGCAAGGGGGAGAACAAGAGAAAAACCATCAAATTAAATCTTTGATGGTTTTTCTTATTTGATCGAAAGTTTTTGTATCCAAAACCGATAATCTGTCCGTAAATTTTTTAGTATCAATCAATCTAATCTGAGACAAAATAGCGAAAGATTCTTCTTTATCAATAATCCCCACAGAAATATGATAAGGATTTTTCTTTTTTGAAGTCGTAAGAGCAACAACCCAACAAACTTGCCTACTAAAACCTTTTAATACCAAAACAGGTCTTTGATAAGATTTGCTCGTACCATCTTGTTCAAAACCAACATTCAAGCCAAGTGAACACCACCAAATTTCTTTTGCTTTATAAAATTTGTTGCTACCGTTTTCGTGAATATCTTTCTTTTCACTGTTCCATTTATCAAAATCCTTACTCATACGTTTATTATATCAAACATCTCTGTTATAATCACAAAATGCAAGAAAAAGTGGAAAAAATTATAGAGAAGATGCGACCATATATACAGATGCACGGCGGGGATGTTATCCTATTGGAAGTTAAGGGTGGAATTGTTAAAATTAAAGTATCAGGGGCTTGTGTTGGTTGCCAGATGCATGACGAGACTTTTAACGGCATGCTCGGCGGCATGATAAAAGAAGAAGTTCCTGAAGTTAAAAATATTATTATTGAATAATTAAAAATATGTCTAAACAAGAATACGCTCGTAGTAAAGAAGGTTCAAATATTGGGAAAATTGTAGTGGATAGGGATTTATGCATTGGCGCCGCTTCATGTGTCGCAGTCTCCGGAGAAACTTGGGAACTTGATAACGAAAACAAAGCAGTAGTGACCAATGCTGGAGCCGGAGCCAACGCAGCAGACGACGCCACCCTTATGATGTCAGCGCAATCTTGTCCGACCAAAGCTATACTACTTTTCGATAAAGAAGGTAAACAGGTTTTTCCTAAATAGAAAATGATAATTTTTTCCTTCTCCCCTCTCCTGCTTCTAGGAGAGGGGTCGGGGGGTGAGGTTAAAAAATGCAAAATTTTAAATATTTAATGATCGGTGGAGGAGTTGCGGGAACTACTGCGGCAGAAACTTTGCGTCAGCACGATAAAGATGGGAGTATTGCCATAGTTTCCGACGAGCCTCGTATGTATTCGCGCATAATGCTCTCCAAACCAAATTTTTTCCTCGGCAAAATTCCTTTTGATAATGTTTGGCTTCGCGAGGAAAAATGGTATATCGAAAATAAAATTGAATTTATTGGAGATTCTTTAGCCACCAAACTTGATACAAAAAATAAAACTGTCGAGTTGAATAATGGTAAAGTTTTGCAATATGAAAAATTATTACTGGCAACCGGAGGTGAAGCTAGGCCTTGGCCACTTGAAGGAAGCAATAAAAAAGGTATTTGCTATTTGCGCGACCTAAGTGAAGCTAAAGAATTAATTGAGAATGTTAAGACAGCTAAGCAAGCCATAGCCATCGGTTCAGGATTTGTCAGTTTTGAAATGTGTGAGATGATGCGGTTGGCCGGACTGGAAGTGACACTTATTATGCGCGAACCGTATTATTGGTATCCGCTTTTAGATGAAGAGTCGGCCAAAATGATTGAAAAAGCTTTAACAGAAGGCGGTGTCAAAATTTTGCGCGAATCAGAAGTTTCTGAAATTTTAGGTGATGAAAGAATTGAAGGTGTAATTTTAAAAAATGGAGAAAAAATAGATTGCCAGTTAGCGCTCATAGGCATAGGCTTGGTTTGCAATTTGGATTGGCTTAAAGAAGAGGGGATAGAAATAAATCGCGGCATTTTGTCAAACGAATATCTAGAAACTAACATTTCTGATATTTACACAGCCGGAGATGTCGCTGAATTTAATGATTTGGTTTTGGGCGAAAGAGTCCAGCTTGGCAATTGGGTTAATGCCCAAATGCAAGGCCGCACTGCTGCAAATAATATGCTGGCATCCTCCTCCGCTGAAGCTTCGGCGGGACAAAGTAAAAAAGAATTCAAAATGGTTTCCTTCTACACTTGCATCGGCTTTGGTTTGAATATCGCAATGTCGGGAGATGTTCGCGTAAAATCCCAGCCTTCGCATGAAGCTACGGCGGGCAAGGTCGAATGTCGAGTAATAAAACGCGGTAGCCCAGAATCAGGATCGTTCATCCGTATCATTGTTGACTGTAACGATGAAATCATAGGAGCCACTTTCATCAACCGCACGGGGGATTTGATGCCTATAAACAAACTTATTGAATTCAATTTCAAAGTCACTTCTCACGAATCCGAACTCTCAGACATAAACTTCGACCTCAAGACTCTCTTGCATAAATAGGTAATCTTTGGTATAATGTTCTCCAGAAAGTGGGAAAAACAATCCCACTGTTACCCTTACAAACAAAGGGTTTGAAAACAAAAAAGGAGAAAGAGATGTACAAATTTCATCAGATAGCCAGACGGGTCCATTTCGATCCCGAAGTTTTTTTGGGTTTTGGGGTTTTTCTCTTTTTGCTTGCTTGTGTAATTGCCTTAAGTACAAAACCAGAAAGAATAACTGTGTTTATTGCTTTAATGTTTTTCATTTTGGCTTTTGTTTTTTGGGGGGTTGGCCGGCTAGGTAAAAAATCAACTAGAGAGAGTTGTTCAACAACCTGCAGTGAACATGAGGTTGAAGAATCTGGCAGAGAATTTCCATGACGCATGCAAGCTAAAGAACGACATCGTTGGGTCATTCAAGATTAGGACAGGGCTTGCAACCATAGAGGAAACACAAAAACTGTTGGGTGAATTAAACTGTGCAGAGAACACCGTAACAAAAATGAAGAAAAAATTTTGGGATGCACATGCAATCGCTAAGAAAGCCGGATTTTGGACAATGAAGAAAACCGGTGATTATTTACAACTAAAATAGTTCTCCGGAATGCAGTAAGGGCGCAGGAATCAAAAGATTCCAGCGCCCTTTTTTATTTTATACGATATATCGTAAGAATTAATTATCATCATTTTGAACGATCGTTTTATTTGTATATAGTACTTAACAAATTTGACGGCCGTCAAATTTGTTAAGTCTGTTTTGTTTTCCCTCCCCTGATCAAGGGGAGGGTGGCTGAAAAGCCGGGTGGGGTCAAATCATTACTCTAGCGTCCACAATAATAGCGGAATTTTCGGTGGCCATGACGGGATTGAAATCTATTTCTTTTATTTCCGGATGTTCAAGAGAAAGTTTGGAGAGATTCACGAGAATATCGGCCAGTATATCAAAGTTTACCGGCGGTTGGCCACGCAGACCCTGTAATATTTTTACACCCTTTATCTCCTGCATCATTTCCAAAGCTTCTTCTTTTACTATTGGCGCAACGCGTAGCACCGTATCCTTTATCGCTTCAGCAAAAATCCCGCCCAAACCGAAAAGAATCGTCGGACCGAAGGTGTTGTCCCTTTTCATACCGATTATTATTTCCCTGCCCTTTTCCATTTTTTGAACAATAATACCCTCCACTTTCGGGATTTTCGTCCACATTTCTTCCCACACCCAGAAGGCTTCATCCAAACTTAAAATATTTAATTTGACGGCTCCCGTTTCGGTTTTATGAACCGCTTCTTTTGAAATAGCTTTCATGGTGTAAGGGCCGCTGCCGAGCGAATTCAAAGTACTTTCCAAATCTTCTTTTCTGGTTAAAAACTTGCCGTCAACGGAAATATTATACTGAGCAAACAATTTCAGCGCCAATTCAAATTCCATCATTTCTCCGTTTTGAACAGACATCACCGGCTCGCCATGGTGGCCGAAAGAATGGTGGCTGATTGAAGGCTTGCGTTTGGGAGAATTTTGGGCCAGATAATCCAAACTATCGACGACATCTCTGGGAAAAGTGAAGTGGGAGAGATTGGATTTTATGAGTTCATTGCGCCCGGCTCGTATACTTTCACCGCCTATAAAAACCGGAAATAATATTTTTTTATCTTTGTATTTTGCCAAAACTTTGGCAGTGTCTTCAGCATCTGTCATCATTTGGGGTGTCAGTATCACCATTATGGCATCGCAATCTTCTACTTTACACAAAATTTCAAGAGCTTTGTCATATCGGTCAGCGAGAGCATCGCCTATTATATCAACCGGGTCTCCGATGGCGGCCATTTTGGGCAAAACGGCGCGCAACTCTTCCTTGATATCTTCAGAAAATACCGCGAGTGACAGGGAACGAGAACGGTCAATGAGATCGGCCGCGACTACAGACGGCCCACCGCCATTGGTCAAAATAATGAGGCGTTGAATGGGCTCGCTTCTAAATCCCGTCTGAGACAGTATCTTAATTATATTAAAAAAGCCCCTCACGGATGAGACAGTGGTGGCGCCGGCCTGCCGGCAAGCCGATATAAATACGGCAGGTTGTGGCGCCAGAGCGCCGGTGTGAGACATAACCGCCAAATTTCCATGACTGCCCATACCCGCTTTTATTATAACCACCGGCTTTTTGGGTGTAATCCTTTTGACGGTTTCCAAAAACTTCGGTCCATCATTTATATTTTCCAGATACATCAAAATCGCGGAGGTATCGCTGTCTTCTTCCAAATATTCCAAAAAATCAATTTCGGTAAGCTGAGCCTCATTACCCAAACTTATTATTTTAGAAAAACCGATACCTTCATCTGTAGCCCAATCGATGAGGGCCGTACCCAAAGCGCCGGATTGGGACAAAAAGGCAATACTGCCGGGAAGCGGTTGCCGGCCGCCGAAAGAGGCATTCAAACCGCTTTGCGTATTTATAACCCCGATACAATTCGGCCCCAGAAGAGTGATGTTTTGTTCTTTGGCTATTTTTGAAATCTCGTCTTCAAGCTCTTTGCCTCTAATCCCCATTTCTTTGAAACCGGAAGAAATAATTATAGCGTTTTGTATTTTCTTTTTTCCGCACTCGGCCAAAATTTCGGGTACCAAATCGGCTCTGATGGCGATTATGGCGAGGTCAACATTTTCCGGTATTTCTTTTTGTTCGAGTGTTACCGGATAAATCTCGCGTTTCCCGCCATTCTGCAGATTGGACATCAAAGCAAAACCCACTTTTTTAGGATCATTTGATGCGCCGATTACAGCTACTGATTTTGGATTAAAAAATTTTTCCAAGTCCATATTATTTGTATAATTCCTCTTCAAAAGTCGGCTTTTCCATTTGGTAAAATATGCCCAACGGGACTTTCTCTTCTATGTTTTCAGAAACTTTTTCCATGGCTTTTTTCAAATCGTTTGTTGGGAAATCTTCACCTATCCAATAAATTTTATCCTTAAAATAATCTCGACTATCAAAAAACGTAATGCACGGTTGAATTATGTCAACATAAGAAAATCCTTTATGAGCGATAGCGGCCTGCATAACCTTTTTGGTACCGGCCATATCTCCGGCATAACTTCTAGCCACGAAAGTAGCGCCACTTGCCAGCATGAGTAAGAGCGGATTGAACGGCTCTTCTATACTGCCGAAGGGCGTAGACTTGCTCACGAAACCTTTGGGACTGAGTGCGTCAAATTGGCCGGTCGTCAGAGCAAAAACCCGATTGTCATGAATGAAAAGATTGATGTCGGAATTGCGTTTGGCCGCGTGAACCAGGTGCTCAATGCCTTCATCCAAAGAATCGCCGTCTCCGGAAAAGCCGATTACGGTCAGTCTCTGGTTGGCGCATTTGGCGCCGGTCATAGCGGGAATCAGCCGGCCATGAAGCGATGTGAACGAATTGACGTTTATATAATCGGAAATTTTGCCGTGGCAACCGATGCCGGCGAAGGCCGCTAGATTTTCAATTTTTAGCGAACCGTTATTTACGAGCTCTGTCACCGCTTGCCTGAAAGAAACCAAAATCTGCGAGTTTGGGCAACCCGGACACCAAGTTATTTTTGCTTTTGTGGCTAAATCTGACTGTTGCATTTTTTTATTTTAAAATTTTATTTATTTGTTTTGCCAATTCCTCCGGGTCAAAAGGCATCGCATTGTATTTTAGTATTTTATCTGTAACTTCTATGCCGGTTCTTTCTCTTATTAAACTTGCCAGCTGACCGCCATGGTTTCCTTCTACACAAATTATATTTTTGGCCTCACTGAGCTCTTTTTTAACTTTTTCTACATCAAACGGTTCAAGCCAGACGATTTGCAAAAGCTTAACAGGTTTTTCAAAATATTTGGCCGCTTCAAGCACAGCGCTTTTGGTAGAACCAAAAAACATGACAACATTTTCAGAGTCAGACGAACCAAAAATTTTTATTGTTTCCCGATTTTGCATTTCTTCTTTTATCTTTTTACCTTTGGCAAATCTCTTATCCATAGCTTCCTGGATTTCTTCAGGTTTATCCACGGTAATGCCGTCATCACCGTGTTCATAACTGGTCACTTTCACTATTTGCCCCGGTGTACCCGGAATTTTTAAATCCCCATTTTTTAATCCCTGCCCGACTGCGTCATTCGGGCGGGTTTCAATGTCCACAGTCATCATATGTTCGCATAAAATTTTATCCAACAAAACTATAACCGGCGTTTTGAATTTCCAAGCCAGACTCAAAGCTTCAGCTCCCGCTTCAAAACATTCTTCCGGATCGCCTGGCGCTATTACGATTCTCGGGAATTCCCCATGGCCAGCATGAATAACAAAACGCAAATCGGATTGGGAGGAGCGCGTCGGCACTCCGGTCGCTGGCCCCTGCCTTTGCGCCACAGCCACTACGAGTGGCAACTCAGCCATTCCGGAAAAACTAAATGCCTCCTGCATCAGGGCGAAACCGCCAGTGGCCGAACCGACTGCTACTCTTTTACCGGCATAAACCGCGCCCAGCGCCATGTTGATAACAGCAATTTCATTTTCCGGCTGGATAACTTTCAATCCTTCTTTGGTTTGCTGGCTAGCGAGATAGTGCAAAATGGAAGTAGCCGGAGTCATTGGATAAGCCATATAAAAATCCAAACCGGCCGCTTGCAGACCTTTGGCAAAAGCCATGTTGCCTTCTATCAATTCAGCTTTTGCTTCGCCGCCAGAAATATTTTTTTCTTTAAGAAATTCTTTAATTTTTGCCAAAATCTCTTCATTATTTAAACCTTCCAGCATCCACGCGCCTTCTTTAATTTCATTTTTATGAAGTTCTTTAGTCTCGTCGTTTAAACAAACCAAAACATCCAGTTTTTTATAATCATTCCATATTTTGTCCTTACCGGCAGTGAGCCGCACGAAGTTGTGTCCCCCGCGAATAAGCGACGGGTAATCCAAAGATAAATAAACTTGAAAACCGGCCGCAGTCAAAGCCTCGCCGATTTGTGTACCCACATATTTGACACCCTCTCCGGCTGCCCCGCCCACCCCTATGGTAAATATTTCACTGTGCAAATCCTTAGACATAAAATAATTATAACATGTTATACTTATTTACAATATGGAAAGCAATGAAAAAATCAAAATTGGGTGGTTTTCATACAGTTGCTGTGAGGATAATACTGTAGTGATGACAGAGGTGCTTAATGACCATTGGGAAGAATGGAAAAAGATTTTTGATTTCCGACACGTCAGAGTGCTCAAGAAAAACAACATTTTTGACGAATTTGATATCGCTTTTATAGAAGGCGCCGTGGCTTCAGAAAAACAAGAGGAGGAAATAAAAGACATCCGAAACCGCTCTAAAAAATTAGTGGCTGTCGGCTCCTGCGCTTGTGTGGGCCTCCCTGCAGGACAAAGAAATACTTTTGATGAGGAGCAACACAAACATATTGATTTTTTGGTAATGCGTTTCGGGGCTTTTCCTAAAGTTAAAAAAGTTTCCGAGGTGGTCAAAGTGGATGTCGAAATCCCTGGCTGTCCGATGAGCCCAGAAATGTTTTTGGAAAAAGTAAATTCATTAGTAGCTGAGCTTAGCAATATTAATTAATAAAAAATTTGCATGCATAGTTTTGATTTATCGATGGAACACATCACTAAGATAGAGGGCAACGCTTCTCTTAAACTTAAAGTGGAAGGCGGCAAGGTTACAAATGTAAAATTTGCCACCGAAGAATACAAACGTTTTTTCACTGAAGCAATGAAAGGCAAAAACTTAGCCGCAATTCCCGCCCACCTCGCTCGCATTTGCGGTACTTGTTCCAATTCGCACATAATGTGCAGTATTGAAGCTTGTGAAAATGCCTTGGGTATAATTCCCTCTCCCCAAACCAAAATTTTGCGCACGCTCGTTATGCACGGCCTTATGATACGCGACCATGCTTTGCATTTATATTTATTTAGTATGCCAGATATATTTGGTAAAGATGCCTTTTTAGATTTTGATGAGAGCGACCCATACCAGCACCAACTCCTTCACGATGGCTTTGGAGTTAAATCTGCCGGCAATTTCCTCGCTACTCTGGTAGCTGGACGCAGTGTCCATGCTACATATCCTACCATTGGTGGCTTTTTGAAATTCCCGGATGAAGCCGGTGTTTCTGAAGCAATAGAAAAATTAAAAAACATAAGGCCAGCCGTTTTGAGACTCATATATATATTCAAAAATGCGCCATTCCACTTTGACCGCAAGACCAAATATATGGCGCTTATGCCTGAAACAACTTATGGCTACATTACCGGTTCAATCGGCACAAGTTTGGGCGAAAGATATGAAGAAAAAGATTTCCGTTCACATCTGGAACAAACAGTTATTCCTTACTCGCAAGCCATTGGTTATACTTACGAAGGCGAAGGCTATATGGTCGGCGCTCTCGCTCGCATCAATTTGGCCAAAGATAAACTGCACCCAAAAACCAAAGAGTCGGCGTCGGAAGTCCTAAACCTTTTCCCTTCAACTGATATTTTTTACAACAACTTAGCGCAAGCTGTTGAAATCCTGCACAGCGTAGATGAAGCTATAGACTTGCTTTCAAATAATAAATTTGTACACGAAGATATTGTTAAGCCCTCCACCGCTTCCGCTACGCCGGGCGCCACTGGCATTGGAGTAATAGAGGCACCTAGAGGAACTTTATACCACAAAATTGTTTTGGGTCAGGATGGTAGGGTTGCCAGTGGCGAAGTAGTCGTACCTACCGGCCAAAACCAAATCAATATAGAAAGGGATGTAGGTGTGCTGGTCCAAAGTTTGATAGACCAACTCGCCTACGCCGATGGCTCCGACGCGACAAAGCAAAAAATAGCTTTTGAAATAGAAAAACTCATCCGCGCCTACGACCCTTGTATGTCTTGCGCTTCACACTTTCTTAAGGTAGAGTGGGAGTAGGACAACAGAAAGGAGCTCTTTTATGAAGGTGGCATCAGGGTCACAAATTTTTTTGCGTTATGCTTTCTGGCCGCGTATCGAAGAAAAAATGAAGTTGGGCAAAATCGACCAATGCACTTACGAAATACTGAGGATGCTTATCAAAGAAGCTGATGTACCACCAATACTGCTGCTCGAAAAATGCTTTCCGGGTGCGGTAGAAAAATATAGACAGTTTTGTGTGGGAAAAGGCTGTGAGGCCAACTTCTCTCGTGAATCAGTAACTGACTATTGGCACAATTACCACAAAGGCCCAACTTCCATGAAATCTGCTGTTGTTTGTATGGTAGATAATGACAAGGGAGTACTCGTAGTAATCGATGAAAAGACCGAAATAGTTCTCAATCCTTATAAACTGTCTTTAAAAAAAGGAGAGCTAGTCTTCACTCACAACTCGGCTATAGTAGAAAAAGCAGAGTAAAAGGGTGTCCTTCGCTTAGCGGAGGACACCCGCTTTTTTATTTTAAAATTTTAATAATTTCTTCTAGAGCTTCAGCTTCTCCAAAACCTTGTGGCACAGCGATGATTTTTATTTTTTTGATTTTGCCGAGTTTTTGTAAATAACGCAGATTGGTTAAAGCGTCAAAATCATGCATACCGACTCTTGGCACCTTCCCAAATTTTTCCAGACTATCAAAAACTGTCACTTCTTTTATGCCGATTGCCGTATCCAAAATATTTATCTCTTCTTCATCTTCTATTTCCCATTCTTCATTAGGATCTTTAACTTCAAATTGAATTTTTGGAAACTTCTCTATAAGCTGCGACAAAATCCGCAAAGGTAAATTATCTTCTTCCAAATCTGCATTTCCAAAAACAAAAATTTTCATATAAAAATCAAAAATAAAGATCTCTTTCTCCTTTTTCTATTCGTTTTAGACGGTCTCTGGTCTCTTTTTTGATTCCAGGATCGGAAATCTCTTCAAGATATTGGTCAGCAATCTCTATACCCAATTTTTTAACCGATGTAGAAGCATAATCTTCGAGATATTCTTTAAAAGTTAAAATCGCATTGGGTCGGCAGAGATCGTGTATTTTACCGCCTTTTATTAATTTCATAATATTTTCACCAGTACGATTTAATCTGTAACAGGCAGTGCAAAAACTTGGCAATAGTCCCTGTTTGAGAACTGATTCTATGATCTCTTCCAAATTTCGATGATCTTGTAAAAAGAATTGTTGTAAAGCTTCTTTTTTTCCATAACCTCCGGGAGTTGTCCTGGAGGCAGCACTAGTTTGAGAGATACCGATTTTAAATGCTTTCTCTCTGGTTTCCGGATTTTCTCTAGTACTAATTATCATTCCGGTATATGGAACAGCCATTCTCAGAATAGATATGATTTTGAGCAACTGGTCTTCGTTTATTTTGTGTGGCAAATCTATGTTTACCGTTGGAGCTGGCTGAAATCTTGGAACCGAAATAGTGTGTGGTCCGACGTTGTATTTTTTGTCAAGATATTGGGAATGAGATATTAGAGCTAAAGTATCAAATTTATAATCAAACAAATTATAGAGTACTCCTAGTCCAACATCATCAATGCCAGCCTCAAATGCCCGATCAGGAGCGAATAATTGTCGTTCATAATCGGCTTTGGGACCATGATGCAATTTTTGATAAGTTTCTTTATGGTAAGTTTCTTGAAAAAGCTGGTAGGTTCCAATACCAGCCTCTTTCAGCTTGTGATAATTTTCTACTGTAGTAGCAGCTATGTTGACATTGACCCGTCTTATTTCTCCTTTATTGGATTTAGTTTTATAAATTGTTTTAATGACATCTACAACATAATCAATCGGGTTTTCAGTTGGGTGTTCACCAAATTCAAGCAACAGTCTTTTATGACCCATATCTTCCAAAATTTTTACTTGTGCTTGAACTTCTTCTAAACTCAGCTTTTTTCTGGGTTCTTTATTAGAAACATGAAAACCACAATAATCACAATTATTTACACAGAAACTCGAGAGATACAATGGGGCGAAAAATACTAAACGTTCTCCATATATTTCATCTTTTATTTTACCCGATGTTGCAAACATTTTCTCTATAAGTTCTGGTTTTTCTGTATGAAGTAAATATCCAACTTCCTCTAAACTTAAGCCGTTTTTCTTTAGGGCTTTTTCTAAGATTTTTTCTATAATCTTTTCAGAATAATTTTTTTTTGTATCCTTTAAAATTTTCCAGATTTTATCTTCATCAACAACCTCTTTAACATTTGGCATAAAATTATTTATTATTCAACTCTTTCTTTATTCCGTCTTCGAGCATTTTATAACTTTCTTCATGCTTGAATAGTCCGTATTTCTCCCACATGCTCTCTTTTTGATAAAATTTATTGGGATATATTCTATAAAGGGGGCGATATTTATCTGGTGTCAGATTGAGCATTAAAGAATTAGCTCCAGCTTGTAGCGATCTTTTACGGCCTTCTTCACCGGCTAAAGTTTCCAAAGCCGTAACAACCGGGATGCGTACTCTTTTCATTAATAATCTTAAAATAGCAATCATCTTTAAATTCATCTCCACATCCCCATGCGAAGCATCGCTAAGAAGTGTATTGTCACAAGGCACAAAAGGGCCCATGGAAATCATATGAGCCCATGTTTTTGTTGTTAAAACATCGTCAGCCAAGTCCTCTACAGTTTGTCCAGGAAGACCTATGATAGAGCCGGTAGCTATAAAATAACCTAATTCTTTGAAGAATTTTAGGTGTTTAAAACGATTTTCTAAATTCTTGCCTGAGGGGTGAAGTTTCTTAAATAACTCTGGATTGGAAGTTTCAAAACGAAAAAGGACACCTGAGGCTCCAGCTTGTCTCATTTTTTTATAACATTGATAATTTCTCTCACCTATACTCATGAAAATGAATACTCGACATTTTTCTTTTATTTTTTTAATTATTTCCACCAACATTTCATCTGTGTAGAAATAATCCTCACCGGATTGAAGAACTAATAATTTGTATCCCCTTTTGTTTACAACTTCGTTGGCTGATTCAACAATCTCATCGGTAGTCATCCTATAACGCTCTATCTCTTGATTTTGTTTTTGCAAACCACAATATAAACAGTTATTTTTACAATAATTTGAAAACTCAATTATTCCATGAATACAAATGAAATCCTTTAAATAAGTTTTTCGAATAATATTGGCTTCAGAAAAAAGAGCTTCTTTTTCTAAATCTTTAGCATTTAATAAATAGATAATCTCTTTTGTATTTAAATCCCGAGTTCTGGATATTTGAATGATATTTTTGAATTTATTGCTCAGTTTTGAAAGGTCTATATTTTGAGACGCTTCTAGTAAGTCTAGAATTTCTTTTGCATCTCTTTTTGATATCTTTTTTAAAGCCATGTTGGCGATATATAAAATCCAATCACCAACTTTTATATTGGATAAAAATGATACGTCAACTTTTTTGGTTGTATCATTATTTCGAATGACCGCCTGTTTTCCTTCTAGTTTTATGATTTGAGCAGGTATTGTAAGGCACATGCCGACATAATATCATAAAATAAAATTATAAGTTATAATGTTTATATGGACTTTATAGACCAAACTGTTTTGAATTTTTTTACAAATATCAGAGTTGAATGGCTTATTTTCGTTATGCTTACGATAACTTATCTGGGCAACGCTATCATGGTAAGCATTTTGACGGTACTTGCTGTAGTTTCTTTTTATATATACAAACATTACGCTCGTATTTTGCCGCTTTTGATTTCAGTTGGGGGGACTACAGTAACTGTATATATTTTGAAAGAATTGATTGACCGAGCTAGACCTTTAGTCGCTTTATATCCGGAGGGCACATCTTCTTTCCCAAGTTACCATGCAGCAGCGGCAGTAGCTTTGTACGGATTTTTCCTTTTCACGATTTGGAAACACGACAAACATTATCTGAAGAAATCATTTATGACATTTCTTTTCGTCTTAATTTTTCTGATAGGGGTAAGCAGATTATATCTCGGGGAACATTATTTTTCAGATGTTTTAGCGGGATATGTGATCGGGTTATTCTGGTTAATGATCGGGGCTAAATTGCACAATTTGTTGCTTAAGTGGGAGTTTTTCAAAAATAAAATCAGAAACAATTTTTAATTATTTCTTCAGCCTCTTTAGCAGTTTCAGTTCTCATAAGTCGGTATCTTAAATCCCTCAAGTTTGGATCTTTTAAGTATTCTTTAAAGTGCTTTTTCATTATGGCAAAACTTTTGATACCCTCAAATTTTTCTTCAAAAAGTTTTATGTGATCCAATAAAACTTCAAGCCTCTCTTTTGTTGTTGGTTTATAATCAGAAAACAGCCATGGGTTACCAAAAATGGCACGGCCCAACATTGCCCCATCGGCTCCAGTCTCAATGCATTTTTTTTCCGCATCAGCCACATCTTTCACATCACCATTTCCTATGATTAAAGTTTTTGAATTAAAAGAATCTCTGATCTCAACTGCCCTCTTGATTCTCTCCCACCTTGCCGGCACTTTGGACATATCTTTGCGAGTACGGGCATGTATGATAATGGCCGCCGGATTTTCGGCCAACAATTCCGGAAGCCATGTCTCAAGTTCATCTTTGTTATAACCCGATCTTGTTTTTACAGAGATTGGAATCCGGCCTTTGACACCACATTTGGCGGCCGCAATTATTTCTCTTGCCAGCTTTGGATTTTTCATAAGCGCTGCACCTGCACCTTGTTTTTCAATACTTTTATCCGGACAGCCCATATTTATATCCACCCCATCAAATCCAAGCTCGGCGACGAGAGCCGCCGCTTTTTCCATCATTTCGGGCCTACTCGAAAAAAGCTGGGCCACAACCGGCCGTTCAATTTCACTATATTCCAAATCTTTCAAAAGTTTCTTTCTACCCCCGCCCGAATGACCATTCGGTCGGGCGGGTTTTTCCGGCGCTAAAACCAGTCCATCAGCCGAAACGAATTCAGTGTAGGTGACAAAAGTGTCAAAGACGGACTTTCTGGCCCCATATTCAAAGTCCGTCTTTGACACTTTTGAAATAATAAATCTAGAAGCGGCGTCGGTGACATCGGCCATCGGCGCCAAACACAAAATCGGTTTGTTCATTTTCTTCCAAAAATTTGGCATAGTTCATACTACCTTATTTTCAGTCCGCCTAAAACCCGCACAGCCATACTATAGATGGTATAGCCCCCAAGTTTTCACGGCTCCAAAATCTTTCTTTGCGACGTTTTTTTTCTTCTATATCCATGACCCAATGCGCTGCGCCCATAAATTTACTTTTGTTTATGGAATTTTGCGACAAAAAAGCCTGCAGAGATTTGTCGGTTTCGTAAACAATGTCGGCATAAATAAAGATGTTCATATCACCACTTTCAAAATTCAGAGTCGAAGCGATGATCGGCGTTCTTTTCGAATAAATAAAATCTTTGAAATCTTTTTTCGATACACCGGACTTTATCAGGATCTCCGTTCCCACTTTGGTTTCAAAAATAGCCCGTGTTATATCGATTTCATCAGTAGCAAACAAAATAGCAGAAAGCGCATAATCGATATTTTCATTCCTCATTGACCTGTAAAAAAATTCCAGAAAAGAGAGGTTGAGGAATATGAAGATAAAAATAAAAAATAAACTGTCGGCAAGGCTAAAATAAAGCGGCAAAGAATTAAAAGACAGAACGAAAGAAATCACAGCCAAAAGCGATGTCACACTTTTCAGTATTTTGCGCAAAACTTTTGGAAAATATTTATCCAAAAACAGGCAATAATAATGCGAGTGTGATATTTTTTTAAGTTCTCGGAAGGTCATAATTTGTTTTTATAAAATAAAAAAAGTGAATGCCAGAATAAGACAACCCAAAATAATGGCCGGCGCCAAAACCCAAATAATAAAAATGAAAAAAGCGAAGACTATTACCAAAATATAGGTGATAAAACCCACAATCAAAACTACAGTCTTGGTGACGAAACCAATCGCTCTCATAAGACTATTGACCACCAAACTGGAGGCAAAAGCTTCCAAATCCAAACCGCCGCCATAACGTTCGCCCAACCTCTTCCAGGGCACGAATAAGGTTTTGAGTAAAATTTTGAAAGAAAAAAAGTGGGCGACAAACCACAAAAAATTTCCGGTCACTTCAAAGAGTTCCTTCAATCCTCGACCGTAATGCCATTTCACATAAGCCCAAAAAAATAAATCCCTCTCATAAACTTCAGACATGCGTTAATTATAGCAATTTATAGAACATTTTGTTGTCGAAGCGGGTGTCGATATAATTAAACTCCGCGGAAGAATTTCTACTTCTCACTTCGTTTATTAAAAGCAGAGCGTTTTGAGTAGCTAGAGATAAGTCAACTTCTTCCGGATTAAATATAATGTCACCGATGTTGGACTTGGCTATAGCTTTGTCTACTGATTCAATATTTATGGAAATAATTTCATAACCGGCATCTTTAAAAATTTTAACCAGCTTCAAATAATTTTGCATCCTCTCCGAAATGGT
The DNA here is from genome assembly GCA_964361905.1 of uncultured Candidatus Saccharibacteria bacterium. Classification (GTDB taxonomy): domain Bacteria; phylum Patescibacteriota; class Minisyncoccia; order Phycocordibacterales; family WO2-35-19; genus WO2-35-19. The sequence goes on from CAYICK010000005.1 coordinate 18,715, forward strand.
GAAGTTTTTCATAAGCGGATTCCCTGCCAGATTACCTTCAAAAATCAATTTGTTTGCGGGTTCAGCCCAAGTAGCCGAGGAAGCCAAGAAGTCCGAAGCTGTAAATCCAGCTTTTTCAAACACCAACCCGTCTTTAGTCATGAAAAAACAAGTATCATCTCCAGAACACCAAAGATAATCAGCTTGCCTTTCTTTCACGGCAAGATTAACACTGCCGTTAAAAAAATTTTTATTAATATCAACTTTTTCAACCCTGCTAAATTTTGCCAATACCGCCGCGGCCAATTTATCTTTACTTAATAAAAAAATATTTGATTTTGGTATAACAAAAAAGTTGCTGCCGGAAACAAAACCGGCAGCCAATTTTTGGATATCTTTGGCTGATACACTCTCCTCGCCAACCACATTGAAATTTTTAACTTGCAAAAAATCGGCCCGCAGGAGAAATGCGATACCGACCAAAAAAATAACCGGCAATCCGATTTTCAAAACCAAGCCGAAAATTCTTCTTACCTTGTTTCTTTTAGCTATTATAGAAGATGATTTTTTGTATTTATTGCTGTGCATTAACCTATTTTTGCCTTCCCCCCCATATAAGGCCTCAAAACTTCAGGAATGATTACGGAGCCGTCAGCTTGTTGGTTGTTTTCTACAATGGCAGCAAGGATGCGTGGTGTAGCGACAGCGGTACAATTCAAAGAGTGGACATAGCGTTTTTTAATACCATCATCATAGCGAATATTGAATCGGCGGGTTTGAAAATCATGATAGTAAGATGCACTGGAGAGTTCGCGGTAGGTACTTTGCGACGGAAACCAACCCTCAGTGTCATATTGTTTAACCTTACTTTGCGACAAATCACCACCACAAATCAATAGCCGGCGATAAGGCAATTTAAGCGACTCTAAAAGTTCTTCGTAATTTTTATTAATCTCTTCATGAAGAATCTCCGAAACAGAATGATTAGCTTCACAGAGAATTAACTGCTCTAGTTTATAAAATTCTTGAACTCTTATAAGCCCTTTAGTGTCTTTGCTGTAACTTCCGGCTTCTCTTCTATAGCACGCAGAAAATGCCAAATAGCGTTTCGGTAGTTCTTCTTTTTTTAAAATCTCTTCGGCATGATAAGCCATCATCGGCACTTCGGCCGTGCCAGAGAGATAGTCATCATCTTGAGTTTTATATAAATCTTCGGCTTCACGAGGCAGATGACCAGTGCCATAAAAAAATTCTCTTTTAACAACTGCCGGAGCAATGAAAGGTGTGAAATTTTTCTTGCCGAAAAATTCTCGAGTATAATTCCAAAGGGCCCAAGATAATTCCGCACCAGAGCCTTTCAAAAAATAACCTCGGAAACCATGTGCTTTTGTGCCTCGTTCAAAATCAACCATATCAAGTGCCTCCATCAACTCAATATGATTTTTGGGTTTGAAAGCAAATTGTGGCTTTTCTCCCCAGGTTTTTATTTCTTTATTTTCTGTCTCGTCCTTACCATCCGGCACTGACATATCAGGAATATTTGGCACTGCTATCATCAGCTTCTGCCACTCAACCATCACCTCTTTCAATTCTTCTTCCAGTTTTTGCATCTTTTCTTTCAAAGGCTGCATTTCTTCTATAAGTTTTCTTTTTTCGGCAATATTGCCGGTTTGCCCCAATTTGGCCACTTCTATACTTACTCCATTTTGTTTGGCTCTTTTTTCTTCAATATTTTGGCTCAATGCCTTCCTTTTGTCATCAACTTTTAGCAGTTTGTCCACATCAAAATCAATATGCTTCTTTTTGGCACCATCGGCTACCAATTCTGCATTTTCTCTTATAAATTTGATGTCCAACATGCCTTTTATTCTACCATTTGTTAAAATGGAAGTGAAATGAGTTATAAGATCAACATACTAAACAAAACTAATTGGCCGCCTCTGCTGAATGAAATAAACGACCCGCCGGAACAATTGTACTTCGCCGGTAAAATTCCCGATTACGAGAGGAAATTGCTCTGTGTAGTCGGCAGTCGCAAATATACTAACTATGGTAGAGAGGCTGCCGAATATTTAATAAGAGAACTCAGCGGTTTCCCTGTGACAATAGTTTCCGGATTGGCTTTAGGGATAGATTCAATAGCCCATCGAGCTGCTTTGAAAAATAATATTCCCACAATTGCCATCCCCGGATCGGGACTTAACCCTGAAGCTTTGCACCCACAAACCCACGTCATGCTTGCGGAAGAAATAGTGCAAAACGGCGGCACTTTGATTTCGGAAATGGAGCCGGAGCAAAAAGCCTCTCTCTTGATGCATAGTGTTACCTCCAAACAAGTTTTTTTCAGTTTTCCGCGGCGCAATCGCATCATGGCCGGCATGAGCCATGCCGTCCTCGTCGTAGAAGCGGAAACCAAATCGGGCACTCTTATCACGTCCAAATTGGCGACAGAATATAATCGTGAAGTTTTAACTATCCCCGGAAGTATTTTCTCCCCGCATTCCGACGGACCGCATATGCTTTTGCGACTCGGCGCTACGCCGGTCCGAAGCGGCGATGATATTTTGGAAGCTCTTGGTATTGGTAAATTGGATTTGATAACTCACCCCAACCCCTCTCTTACAACAAGAGAGGGGAAGCCCATCAACGGTCCAGCAAAATATTCAGATTGTTCTGAACACGAACTTTTAATTATAAAAATTTTGGCAGAACCGCTGGAGCGAGATGAAATTTTGAGGCGGGCAAATTTGGAACACCGAATCCCAGTCGGCGAAGCTCAAACTTTGCTTTCACTCCTTGAACTCAAAGGCCTCATCTCCGAATCCCTTGGTGAAATAAGGCTTTCTTAACAAAAACTTGCTTTTTGTCGTATAATATGCTATACTGTCTCTAGAGTGTTATTTGTGCTCGGCGATACACATGAGTGTGTTGGAACACGGATAACAAGAATGTTTGAAAGTTGAATAGGAGAACGTATGAAAAGACTGTGGATTTTTGCGTTATTTTTTGTAGTTCTTGCTTCACCACTTTTCGCACAGCGGGGACAGTTTGCTGAACCTCCTGGTGCAGAGTTGAACAAGTTTCCTATTATGCCTGGTCCGCTCTCAGTGTCCGACCAAGCTAGACTTGGCTTATCTCCAAAAATCCTGGATAAATCGGTAAGGGTTTTAAACCACTTCCGGGGACTTCGGGACAAACAAGGAAGATACATTTTGGAAACTTTGACCGCTGGCACTTTGGTGTTAGTAGACAAGGACGAAAAACTCCGTTACATAGTCAAATGTGGGAACAGGATTTCTGAAAAAATGAAGTGCAAAGAATGCCCGCCAGTTTCAATTGTAACTCCAACCAATCCATCTCAAAAACCCGGAGCGTGGTCAAGATTTTGGGATGCAATGGGAAGAGCGTGGGGAGACATGTGGGAAGCTATGGGGTCTTTCTTTGGAATTCTTATCCCTCTGCTTCTTCTGGGATTACTCGGTTATTTAATTTACAAAGCAATCCAGAATTTCGGAGAACCAAGCGCGACATCAGTAACAACAGATCCTCCCCCGCCACGAGTTAAGACACAGCCTATGCCAATGGTATCAACTAGATCAACGGCAATACCAGCAGCTACACCAGCACCACAACCGGCCCCAGTGATAAATGAAGGTGGAGAATTTGTCCGGACCAAGGACGCTCCAACCACACAACCGCCAATCCGGCCCCGTTTCAGTGTTGATCTGACAGACAAAAGCCTGTTCACTAAAATGAACGGGTTCAGAAATCTCAGGATCGACGAGGATGCGGATGGTACAGTAACAATCCGTGCTGATCGACAACAATAGTTCTCCTCACACTGTCTCCGAGATGGTTTGCGATTTTTGCAAACTGTCTCGGGGCAGTTTTTTTATACGACTTTAAACAAGTTAACATTTTACACGGCCGTGGAATTTGTTAACTCAAGATGTAGTGATTAATAAATTTTGCTTTTTTTGTGCTTATCACTTATTCTTAATTTATTATTCGTTTATTCGCATCAATTCGTTAACTTATTCGTTATTTCGTATTTATGAAATTATTGATTGTAGAATCACCGGCCAAAGCCAAGACTATCGGCAAATATATCGGAGGAGATTATGAAGTGGTCGCTTCAGTCGGGCACGTGCGCGATTTACCAAAGAGTAACAAAAAAGCCATTGACATTGAAGGTGGTTTTATTCCTCATTACGAAATTTCCAAAGGCAAGGAAAGGGTCGTCGCTGAAATAAAAAAGTTGGCGGAGAAAGCTGATGAAATTTTGCTCGCAACCGACCCCGACCGTGAAGGTGAGGCTATCGCTTGGCATTTAGCTGAACTAATTTCAGACGGAAAGAAGAAAAAAGGGAAAGATATAAAAAGAGTGACTTATCATGAAATTACCAAGGAAGCGATTGAAGAAGCGTTGAAACACCCGAGAAGCATTGACCAAAATTTGAGAAAAGCCCAAGAGGCCAGGAGAGTTTTGGACCGCCTGGTTGGCTACGACCTTTCAGGCCTTATCTGGAAAAAAGTGAGGTATGGTTTGTCGGCCGGCAGAGTCCAGTCCCCGGCTTTGCGAATTTTGATGGAGAGGGAAAGGGAGATACGAGCTTTCAAGCCGGAAACTTTTTTCGTCATTTCTGCTGAGCTGGCAAAGTCGGACTTTGAACAAGGGGCCAGAAAGTCCGACCTTGCCAGCGAAACTTTCACTGCATTTTGCGAAGAAGAACCAAAAACCAAAAAAGAAGCGGATGAAATTTATGAAGCGGCCAAAAATGGAAAATGGTCAGTGAAAGATTTGACAGAAACCGAAGCCAAAAGAGCGCCATACGCTCCGTTCACCACTTCAACTCTTCAACAGTCAGCTTCCACCAGATTGGGATTTTCGCCAAAACGCACCATGATGACCGCTCAAAAACTTTATGAAGCCGGACATATCACTTATATGCGCACCGACAGTTTGAATATGGCGAGCGTAGCTTTGGGACAAATCAAAGGCGTCGTGGGGAAAAAATTTGGCGATGAATTACATCAATTCCGCACATATAAAACCAAATCCAAAAATGCACAGGAGGCTCACGAAGCTATCCGCCCAACTCATTTTGATAAAGAAAATGCCGGCCATACAGAAGATCAAAAAAAATTATACCAACTCATATGGCAAAGAGCCGTCGCTTCGCAAATGAAAGATGCGAAAATAATGAGAACTAAAATCGTGTCAAAGGTCGTCTTCGAACAAGGGGCCAGAAAGACGACCTTTGACACGATGCCAGATTTTTCCGCTAATGGTTCGCGTGTAATTTCAAATGGTTGGCTCACCGCTGATCCAGACGCTCGAGGTGAAGATGTAATATTGCCAAAAGTTAAAACTCAAGACCCGCTTGATCTTATCAATTTGAATAACGAAGAAAAACAAACTTTGCCGCCAAACAGATACAGCGAAGCCGGGCTGATTAAAGAGCTGGAAAAACGTGGCATCGGCCGGCCTTCTACTTATGCTTCCATCATCGGCACTATTATAGAGAGAGGTTATGTGGAAAAAGACAGCCGGACACTCAAACCAACCGATACCGGAGACGTGGTTTCCACTTTCTTGGAACAAAATTTTGAAAATTATATAAGCGATACTTTCACAGCAGAAATGGAAGACGAACTGGACCAAATAGCAAACGGAGAAAGAGAGTACGAGCCGACTTTGCGCGCATTTTATAAACCATTTTCCAAAGATGTGAAAGAAAAAGAAAAGACCGCCAAACTGACAAACCTTGGCGATGCCAATCCAAAATTCAAGTGTCCGATCTGCGGAGCAGATATGATAATCAAACTTGGCAGAGGAGGAAAATTTTTGAGTTGTGAAAGATTCCCAGATTGCAAAGGTATGAGAAATTTTGACGGCAGTGAAATCAGGGAAGCCGAAGCGATCGGGACCGACACAGCGACCAGACTGCCGGTTTTCATTATGGATGGCCGGTTTGGACCTTATGTCCAGCTCGGAGTTAAAGATGAAAAAAACAAAAAACCGCGTCGTTCAAGCATCCCGAAAGAAAAAAATCCGAGCGATGTCAGTTTGGATGAAGCTTTGAAATATTTGAGCCTGCCGAGAGAGCTGGGTAAGCACCCGATAACGGGCGAAACCATCACCGCCAACATCGGCCGCTTCGGCCCTTACATAGTGCATCAAAAAGATTTCCGTTCACTCAAGGGGGATAATGTTTACACGATTGAACTTCCCCGCGCCCTAGAAATTTTGGCTGAGGAAAAAAAGAAAAGATTTGGTCGAAGGAAAAAGGCGCAGTAAACACAAGGCTTTCTTTTTGCTTAAATTTGATTAGAATGGTGTTATGTCAGACATAAAAGAGATAACCTCTCTCATACAAAACCCCAACAAAGAAGATTTGGCACTCATTCAAAAGGCTTATGATTTCGCTTTGAAAGTCCATAGCGGCCACAACCGTATGAGCGGTGAACCTTACTTTAACCACCTTTTTGCCACTGCCAAAAATCTGGCAGAGCTTGGTATGAGCGCTGAAACTATCGCCGCCGGATTTTTGCACGACTCGATTGAAGATGTGAATGTGAAAGCAGAAACAATCGAGAAAGAGTTTGGTAAAGAAGTGCTTTTCCTAGTTGAGGGAGTGACCAAACTTGGCACACTCAAGTACAGAGGCCAGGAACGCTACAATAAATCGCTCCGCAAACTTTTCGTTGCTATGTCTCAAGATTTGAGAGTGCTCATCATCAAACTTTGCGACCGACTCCACAATATAGAAACTTTAAATTATGTGCCGAAGACCAAACAGCTCCGCATCGCCAAAGAAACGCTGGAAATATTTGCTCCACTCGCCTACCGTTTGGGTATTAAAAAACTTCAGAGGGATTTGGAGGACACGGCGTTTGCTTACGTTTATCCGGAAGAATCTGAACGCATAAAAAAATTGCTCCGATTAAAAAAAGAAGAACAAGAAAAACATCTGGATAAATTCCAAAAAGCTTTAAGTAGTGAACTTTATAAAAATGGAATCACAAATTTCCATATAGACCATAGAGTTAAAAGTTTATACTCGTTATATAAAAAATTAAAAAAATACGAGGACAACATAGAAAGTATTTACGATATTTCTGCACTGCGAGTAACGGTGCCGGAAGTTCCTGATTGTTATAAAGTGCTGGGCGTAGTCCATGGTTCTTGGAGGCCTCTGCCCGGCCGAATAAAAGATTATATAGCCTCTCCCAAGCCCAACGGTTACCGTTCCATCCATACCACCATTTTTGCCGGAGACGGAAGTATCATAGAGGTCCAAATCCGCACCCACGAGATGGATAAAGAAGCGGAATACGGGATTACTTCGCATCTGGTCTATAAAAAAGAGTCGGGTAATATAAACGAAGACAGTGTATTATCTTGGGTTAAAAAAATATTGCCGGGTTCGTCAAAAAATGACGTGCCACCCTGGGTCAAAGAAATGGTCAAATACCAAGAAGAAACTGGTGATAAATCTCTGGAAGATATAAAAAAAGATATTCTTGAAGAGAGAATTTTCGTGTTCACACCTAAAGGAGACGTGATTGATTTACCTCTGAACTCATCGGTTATAGATTTCGCCTATATGATTCATTCCGATGTGGGTGACCATATAGCCGGAGCCAAAGTAAATGGGAAGTTCGTGGCCATTTATAGCACTTTAAAAAATGGAGACCGAGTTGAAATAGAAACCAAAAAAAGCGCCAAGCCGAATATAAAGTGGACAGAACACTGCAAAACCACAATGGCAAAACGCCATATTAGAAATGTTTTAGGCATTAAACCAAAATAAAAGTCTAAATACTAAAATTTTTGATTGAATACAAATCTTCTTCTATGGGAGTATCTTCGGCTTTCTTGATTTCTTCTGGAGTTCTGTCATCAACTGGAGCAGTATTTTGATTTAACATATTTAAAATATCCTGCAAATCGTCATTAGAGAAAAATTCAATCATAAGCTTGCCACCGTTTTCTTTCTTCTCAATCCTTACTCTGGTACCTAGACTTTCTGTAAACTTTTCTTCCAAAGCGCAAATTTCCGGATCAACCGAGGCGTTAAATTTCCTAACTCTTTCAATGGCGATTTTGCGCGCCGCCAGTTCGGCATCACGCACGTTCATTTTGTGCAACATTATATCTTGGAAAAGCACTTTTTGTTCTTCCGGCCTTTCAATAAGCATGAGTAGCGGCCGAGTATGGCCTTCATTAATTTTGCCTTCTGAAAGAGCCGTGAGCATCTCTTCCGGCAAATCCAAGATGCGCATGGAGTTGCTGACATAAACCCGACTCTTGCCTATTTTTAGAGCGATTTGATGATGTTTAAATCCAAACTGGTCAGCCAGTTTTTTGAAAGCCCTGGCTCTCTCTACCGGATTCAAATCTTCTCTTTGGACATTTTCAATGATGGCGAGTTCAAGCTTCATCAAATCGTCTTTATTTTCTTCACCTTCACCGACACGGATAATCACCGGCACTTGCAAGAGACCGGCCATTTTGGAAGCGCGCAAACGGCGCTCCCCTGCTATAAGTTCATATTCCACAGCCAAACCATCTTCTTTAACTATTTCTTTGCGGGTAACTACCAGTGCCTGCAACACGCCGTATTGCTTGATGGAATCAGCCAGAGCCTTCATTGAATCTTCATCAAATTCGCGACGGGGCTGGAAAGGATTGGGTTTGATTTTATCCACTTCCACCCAAAATATAGAGTTTTGATAAAAATTTCCCGTGTTAGGCATAACATAATAATAAGACCAAACCCGTCAAAAAACAAGAAAATTATGTTGAATAAAAGTGGTTTTTTATGATAGACTTGGAAACAAAGCCGGAGTGGCGGAATGGTAGACGCGCACGACTCAAAATCGTGTCTCGTAAGGGG
>CAYICK010000006.1:0-27447 GCA_964361905.1 uncultured Candidatus Saccharibacteria bacterium
GTATATATAGAGTTAGATTTTGAATTCTATGACATCCCCGTCTTGCACAATGTATTCCTTGCCTTCGGTACGCAGGAGGCCTTTTTCGCGGGCGGCGGCGTATGAGCCGGCCGAGAGGAGTTTATCCCATTCTATGATTTCAGCGCGGATGAACTTGTCGTGGAAATCGTTGTGTATGGCAGTGCCGGCGACCGGCGCAGTGGAATTCCTTTTGATTGTCCAACCCCTAGTCTCATCTTCGCCGGTAGTAAAATATGTAATCAAATCCAAAGTCTCATAAGCTTTCTTTATCAAATCATTGAGACCTTTTTCAAAAATCGGGTCAACTTTAACTGATGGCCCCGGAATCTTGTCTTCAATATCAATTTTGTTTTCACTGGCTTCGGAAGTATTCAAAACATAAAGAATTGGTTTTTGAGTTAAAAGTTGTAAATTTGAAAGTTTGAAATCTGCCCCCAAAAGTTTACCGTCTTCCAATATTTTTTTTGCTTCTCTCAATCCTTGCTCTTCAGTCACCGCCTCTTTTTTTCCTGCTCTGACCTCTTTTTCCAAACTGCCGAGTCTCTTGGTTACGGTTTCCATATCTTTGAGTACAAGCTCCAAATTTATAGTTTCAATATCGGAAAGCGGGTCTACCTTACCTTCCACATGTAAAACTTCCGGGTCGTCAAAAACTCGTACCACTTCGGCTATGGCGTCGCACTCTCTGATGGCCGCCAAGAAATTGTTGCCCTTGCCCTCCCCTTTTGATGCACCGCGCACCAGTCCAGCAATATCTACGAATTCCACCACGGCCGGTATTTTTTTTGCCTATTTTGAAAACTCGTTGAGCTTCTCAAGCCGTTCATCCGGCACGGCGATAATACCCACGCTCGGGTCAATAGTACAAAAAGGATAATTTTCAGCCGGCACGCTTTTTTTGGTAAGCGCATTAAAAAGTGTGGACTTCCCCACATTCGGCAACCCGACGATTCCTATTGAGAGCTTCATAAATTATTTTATTCCCTTTTCGTGCATGAACTCGATGTATTTTTGGTCTATATCCATAATGTGATTCATGAGCCAGCTACCGGCAAATTCGGCAATTTCGATCGTCATCTTTTTGGTATCAGATCCTTCTTTTTCCGCTTCGGCTATAAACTTATCCATTTTTTCTTCGTAAATTCTATGTGCTTCGATATGCGCTTTGGCATCGGGATAGACATAATGTTTAAAGAAGTTTTCTTCAGTAGTGAAATGATAAATAGCATAATCGTTCAAATCCGTAATTTTAACCAGAAGGTCTTCACGAGGGACATTTTCTTTTCCCGTCATTTTTATAATTTCATTGGCCATTTCAAAAAAATGCTGGTGCTGTTCATCCAATGCTTTAACCCCAACGCTATATTTTTCTATCCATTTATATTTTTCCATGTACCATATTATAACATATAATCAAAACAATTTTCCTCTAAGTTTTTTATGGAAACTTATGGTGAAACGGTGCGCCTCGGCATTTGATAAAAGTATTTGTCTTTCCAAATCTTCAATCTTTAAATTTTTTAATCTTTCAATCCCAATTATTCCTTTCGGTTTGTGTCTTTCGTCTTTTACCACTGATACAACAGGAATATTTATTTTGTTTTTATTTAAAACATGTTCAGCTACTCTTTTTTGAGCTGTACCGCCATCAACCACTATCAAATCAGGCATCGGCCATTCGGTGTGGTTGAGTCTGCGAGTCAACATTTCGGAAAGAGCTTTGGTGTCATTTATTCCCGGATCATTTTTAATTTTAAATTTACGATAATCAGATTTTTTGGCTTCCCCGTCTTCAACCACCGTCATCGCTCCCACTACATTGGTACCAGAAAGATGGGCTATATCATAACTCTCTATTCTGAATGTTTTGGTGTCAAGGGGAACCCTTGACATGGGGCCAGCTTTTATCAAAGAAATATCCTGGATATGATAAAGGGCAAAAATCTGTCTTTTTATTTTTCCTGCATTCTCATATTCGCGCGAATTAGAGAATGTCCTCATTTCTTTTTTGAGCGAGTTTATAAGTTTGGTTTTGTTGCCTTCAAAAAACAGTACGATTTTTCTTATCTGCTTTCTGTAATCTTCTTTTGAAATTTCATCGCTACAAACTCCCGGACATAGGCCGATTTGGCGATTAAAACAGGGAGACCCCATCCGCCTTTCAGGCACCTTCCCCTTGTTCAGGGGAAGGAAGGCGCGGGTTTTCCCTCCCCTGACCAAGGGGAGGGCTGGGTGGGGTTTCTGTTCTTCTGCCGGAATACATTTATCCCTAAATGGAAAAAGTCTACGGACAATTTTCATAGCTTGTTTGAGTTGAGCCCCATTAGTGAAAGGCCCGAATTGTTTAGCTAAAATCACAGGACTAACTCTCCCCTTCCCCTCTCTTAATTTAAGAGAGGGGCCGAGCGTAGCGAGAGGGGGTGAGTTATTTTCTTTTTTCAATTCCTTCCCCCTCATCACCAAAACTCTCGGCCAATCTTCTTTGGTAATGACTACAAAATTAAAACTGCGGTCATCTTTTTCCAAAATATTTGCTTCGGGCTGATGTTTTTTGATGAGGTGAGCTTCAAGCACCAGTGCTTCCAAAACTGAATCCGTTTTTTGAAATTTAATATCTGTAAACTCATTGAGCATTTTTTCTATGAGCGGTCCCCTAGTGTCAAAGACTTCCTTTGACATGTAACTTCTCACTCTGTCTCTAAGCGATGTTGCTTTGCCGATATAAAGAATCTTCTTCCCCTTCAGAAAGAAATAAACACCGGGCGAATCCGGTAATTTTTTTATTTTATTTTTTATGCGCTGCATATTGTTTGAGTGCCTTTTTTAAATATTTGCCGGTGTAGGATTTAGGATTGTTGGCAATGTCTTCGGGTGTGCCTTGGGCCACAAGATTGCCGCCGCGGTCGCCGCCCTCAGGCCCGATATCGAGGACATAGTCGCAGGATTTGATTATGTCCATATTGTGTTCTATGACGACCACCGTATTGCCTTTGCTTACAAGTTTTTGCAAAATTTCTATAAGCTTTTTAACATCTTCATAATGCAGGCCGATAGTGGGTTCGTCCAAAAGGTAAATAGTTTTTTGCAAATGGGGACGATAAAGCTCGCTGGAAATTTTGACTCTCTGCGCTTCCCCGCCACTAAGTGTAGTAGCTGATTGCCCTAATTTCAAATAACCCAAGCCCACTTCGTCGAGCGTTTTTAGCCTATCGGCCACAGCCGGGATGTCTTCAAAAAAGTAGAGAGCTTCTTCCACGGTCATTTCCAAAATTTCATAAATATTTTTATGCTTGTATTTTACTTCTAAAGTTTCTTTCATAAATCTTTTGCCACGGCAGACATCGCAAGGCACATAAACTGTCGGCAAGAAATGCATTTCCACTTCTATCTCGCCGTTACCGCCACAAACTTCACAACGCCCACCGGCCACGTTGAAAGAAAATCGGCTGGCTTTCCAGCCACGAGCCCTCGCTGCCGCCGTTTCTGCAAAGAGCTCGCGGATAAACGTCCAGCTCCCTGTATAAGTAGCCGGATTGGAGCGCGGTGTACGCCCAATTGGCGATTGGTCAATCAAAATTGCACGGCCCAAATATTCGGTGCCGGCAAATGATGAACAATTGAAAATTTGCGCACTGCGGTATTTGCGTTCAAAGCGCGCCTGCAAATTTCTGTGCAAAATTTCATAAACGAAAGAAGATTTGCCCGAACCGGAAACGCCAGTCACTGCTACCAGTTTGCCGAGCGGCACGTCCACATTCATATTTTTAATATTGAAAATTTTACTGCCTCGGATTTGGAGCGACCCCTTATCTTGTTCTCTTCTTTTGTCCGGAATTTCTATAACTTTATCACCACGCAAATAATCCAAAGTAATAGATCCGGAATTATTTTTCTTGGCTGTCAGCAAATCATCCAAATATCCGGATACCACAATCTCGCCGCCATGCACTCCCGCTTTCGGTCCGATATCAACGATATAGTCGGAAGCAAAAATCGTATCTTCATCGTGTTCCACCACTATTATAGTATTGCTGAGGTCGCGGAGCGTGAGCAGAGTTTTAACTAAACGGTCATTATCGCGGGCGTGCAGGCCGATAGTCGGTTCGTCAAGGACATACAATGCGCCGACTAGCCCTGAGCCTAGTTGGGAGGCCAGGCGGATGCGCTGAGCTTCGCCACCCGAGAGTGTGTGCGCTCTGCGATCCAGAGACAAATAATCAATGCCGACATTTATCATAAATTCCAGTCTTGATTCAATCTCTTTCATCACCACTTTGGAAATATTTTTTTCCCTCTCCGTCAATTTTAATTCAATAAAAAAATCATAAACATCTTTTATAGACATAGCAGTCAAATCCACTATGTTCTTTTTTCCAATCAAAACGTGTAGTGCCTCCGGTCTTAGTCTTTTCCCATTGCAAACCGGACACAGTTCTTCACCGAAGAAATGACGAGTGCCGAGGCCGTTACATTCGGGGCAAGCGCCGTAAGGCGAGTTGAATGAGAAGAGACGCGGTTCAACTTCGGGATATGAATAACCGTCTTTGGGGCAAGAAAGCTTGTTGGACATGAAAAATTCCTCCGGCTGGCAAAGGGCGTCTTCTGGCGTCAAAGACGGACTTTCTGGCCCCTTGTTCAAAGTCCGTCTTTGACGCCCTTTGCCAGCCTCGGCAGCCATATCCCTAAACATAATTTTGACCATACCTTCCGATTCTTCCAGCGCTTTTTCCAAGTCTTCCGACAATCTTTCTTCGGCGCTTTTGGCATCGCTTAGGAAATCAAGCATACTGATGCTATCCACCAAGACATCGATGTTGTGCCTTTTGGTTTTAGTTAAAATAATTTGTTCGCGCAAAGATTTTTTCTTGCCATCAATAAGTACGTGCGAGTAGCCTTTGCCGAGCAAATCATAAAGCAGTTGGTAGTATTCGCCTTTCCTGCCGCGCACGATAGGAGCATAAATTTCTACATAAACTGGAAGCTGAATCTTGTTTTCATTTTTTTTAAATTCTTTTTTATAAATATTTATTTTCTCCAAAACAAAACTTTTGATTTCTTCGTTTGAAAGTTTTTTAATTTCGTCGCCGCAGACGAGACAATGCGGATGGCCTACTCTGGCGTACAAAATTCTTAAGTAATCATAAATTTCGGTGATAGTTGCCACGGTGGAACGCGGGTTGTTGGAACGCGATTTTTGGTCAATGGAAATTGCCGGACTAAGCCCTTCAATCTCATCAACATCGGGCTTTTGCATTTGGCGCAAAAATTGGCGAGCGTAAGATGAAAGTGATTCCACATAGCGTCTCTGCCCTTCGGCAAAAATAGTATCAAACGCAAGCGATGATTTCCCGCTTCCCGAAAGCCCCGTGAAAACCACCATCTTATTTCTCGGCATCTCAACCGTAATATTCTTAAGGTTGTGTGTCCTCGCTCCCCGGACGATGAGTTTCCCTTCTTCTTTTGTTGTTTCTTTTTTAACCATACATACGCGAACCACACCTACGGATTGCTCCATAGGTTTGTTTATAATACGACCATTATATCACACTTTTGCAATTTTTTGCAGTTCTAGAATTTCATCACGCAAGAGGGCGGCGGTTTCGAAGTCGAGGATTTTGGCAGCAGAGTTTAGTTGTTTCTCTTTATATTTAATTAAAGCTTTGATATTTTTTTCTGTGCCTATATCAAAAGTCAGAAGCTCTTTGACGGTTTTTTGATGTTGGGATTGTAGTTGGTCAGTAATATCTTGAATCTTTTTGATGATAGTTTTGGGTGTGATGTCGTGTTTTTTGTTGTAAGCGATTTGCTTTTCGCGCCTTCTCTCAGTCTCACCAATGGCTCTCTCCATCGAGCCGGTTACAGTATCGGCGTACAAAATAACTTTACCGTTCACATTGCGCGCGGCCCGGCCTATGATTTGGATAAGCGAAGTTTCCGAACGGAGAAACCCTTCTTTATCAGCGTCCAAAATGCCGATAAGCGTTACTTCCGGCAAATCCAGTCCTTCTCTCAATAAATTTACACCAACCAACACATCAAATTCTCCTTTTCTTAAGTTAGTTAAAATCTCAATTCTTTCTATTGTTTTTATATCACTATGCAAATATTCAGCCTTAATTCCCTTCTCTTTCAGGTACTCGCTCAAGTCCTCAGCCATTTTTTTGGTGAGTGTGGTGGCGATAACTCTCCCTCCGGCTTTAATATTTTTTTCCGTCTCAGTTATGAAATCGGCAATCTGTCCGGGATAACCCCACCCCGCGCTTCGCGTCGCCCTCCCCTTGATCAGGGGAGGGAAAACAGGGACACTAGAATTAACTCTATGTGAGATATGTTTCCCCTCTCCTAAGTCTAGGAGAGGGGTAAGGGGTGAGGTCTTTCTTTCAGTAATCGGTCTTACTTCTACAATTGGGTCAACCAAACCGGTTGGTCTTATGACTTGTTCTACTACTTGTTCGCTATGTTCTTTTTCATAACCGGCCGGTGTGGCGCTGGTGTAAATCACTTGCCCGACTTTTTCTTCAAATTCTTCAAACTTCAGTGGCCGGTTATCCCGACAGCTCGGCAGGCGGAATCCGTAATCCACGAGCGCTTGTTTGCGCGAAGCATCGCCTGCATACATCGCGCCTATTTGCGGTACAGAAACATGCGACTCGTCTATAATGGTCAAAAAGTCATTTCCAAAATAAGATAACAAAGTATCCGGCGCTTCGCCCTCTTTCCGGCCGGAAAAGTGGCGGGAATAATTTTCAATACCGTTGCAATAACCGATTTCGCGGATTAAAGCCAAATCATAATTTGTCCTGCGTTTCAATCTTTCGGCTTCCAGATTTTTACCTTCTTTTTCAAGTTGTTTTAAGCGCAGTGCCAGTTCGGCCTTGATGGTTTTAAAAGCTTTTTCATTTTGCTCTTTGGTGGAAATGAAATGTTTGGCCGGAAACAAAAAGAAAACTTCCACATTTTCCAAAATACTTCTTGTGATCGCGTCTATTTTTAAAATATTTTTTATTTTGCCGTCTTCAATCTCTACTCTAAAAATATTTTTTTCGGATACCGGCATTATTTCCAACATATTGCCGACAGCTCTGAATTGTCCCGGTGATAAGTCCGCGTTGGTGCGTTCAAAATGGATATTAATTAATTTTCGTATCAATTCACTTCTTGATATTTTTCCTTTTTTTTCAATTTTTAAATTTACCTTTTCATATTCAACTGGAGAACCTAAACCGTAAATACAGGAAACTGACGCGACAATAATCACATCTTTGCGAGTCAAGAGCGCTTGAGTAGAAGCATGACGCAGTCGGTCAATCTCTTCATTTATCATCGCTTCCTTCTCTATATATGTATCAGAGATTGGCATATAAGCTTCAGGCTGATAGTAATCGTAGTAAGAAACGAAATAATGCACGGCATTTTGAGGGAAAAATTCGCGGTATTCTTGAGCCAGCTGGGCGGCCAATGTTTTGTTGTGGGCTATGACCAATGTCGGTTTTTGAATTTCCTGGATGACGTTGGCCACTGTGAAAGTTTTGCCGCTGCCTGTCACGCCCAAAAGAGTCTGGTGTTTCAGACCCTTTTTTACACCTGCCACAAGCTTCTCAATCGCCTGCGGCTGGTCGCCTGCAGGCTCAAAATCTCTTTTTATTTTGAATCTCATTTCGGCCTATTCTAACACAAAAACCGTAAAAATCTATATAGACAAAAATGAAAATTAGCATATTTATAAACAATAAGTTATACTCAAATTCGGGTTTTGGTACCTTGAAATATAAGGTAAAATACCAACATTATCATTGGGAGGTTATGAAGATGAAGAAAATTTTGATTGGTTTATCGATTCTAATTTTAGCAACCCTTGTTTTTTGGGGTTGTTCCTTTGGTGCCAAAAAAAGCGGTAACAAAACCGGCGGTGGTTCAGGAAACACAAATCAACCCCCGCGCAACACTTACGACGGGTTTGGTTATGACAATAACGCAAACGGAGTCTGGGATGATTTGGATACTCACATTTCAAACAGATATCCGAGCGATGTATTGAAGCAAAACGCGCTGAAACAAATGGCCAAAGCTCTTCAAGCTGGCGTTCGTGCCGGAAGTACCAAAAATGACGTTGCGGCTCAAAGTGCCAATAAAGCTCTTAGTAAGGGTGTTTATTGCTTGCTTGAAAGGACTGGAGTTGACAAATTTGGTGAAGAATCATCGCTTTTAAAAGTAGAAATGTTAAAGGGAGATGCGAATAGAAGAAAGGCTTATCAAGAATTCAACGCTCTGCTGAGTGGCGGCTTTTACGGTTCGGACCAAAAAGAAAATCCCTGTGAATAACCAAAACAGAAAGGTGGTGCGGAATTGAAAATCAAATTTTTTCTTAACAGTTTGACTGCGCTTGTTCTGATTATTGCCGGCGCTAACTATGCTTTGGCGGTTAATTTTTGCTCTGAAGCCAAAACCACTGCCATATACTTTGTTAATGGTGTGTGGACTGATCGAGATGATGCAGAAGTGGTTAGAGTTCTGATCGAAGACGCCTACAGCCAAGAACTTAAAAATTTGTATCCAAGTCAAATATTTGAGTTCAAGGTAGCTTACAATTACCACATAGACACGGTGCGGGATATCATCGAGGTTATTGGACAAAAGGTAGCTGAGATAAATAATCCCGGAGTTTCGAAAATTTCACCGGAAGTCTATTTGGCAATGTATACGGCTTTGAAAGATATTCACAGCTTTATACCTTTTGCCGCTGAACCGGTGGTGCTTACGATAGAAGAAGCTATTGCCGCCAGGATCACTGCCGAAGTCAATTCTTCGGCTCTCATACAAAAATTTGAGAGCGACCTCTTAGAAGGTCAAAGAGACTTGTTGTTTGCTCATAGCCAAGGCAATATGTTTGCTGGTGATGCCATGGCGTCTCTATCGGGCACGTATGATGGTAGTATAGGTATGATCGGAGTCGCCTCGCCAGCCGCTTTTTTGTACGGCAGCCAAAGCACATACTATACCGCTCATGATGATCGGATAATAAATATGCTGAGGCCGCTATTCAGTGTACTTAGCTCCAATGTTGATAATGATCCGGGTTTATTTAACGACCCGAGAGATTTTTCCAATCATCAATTTGAAAGATCTTATTTCCTCAAAAGTCTTGCCAGCAGAGGCTTGGTCGATCAGGATTTTTACGGCAAAATCTCAAGTCTGGTATTCCCTTACACTTATCTCGGCAGCGGAGCCATCACGGTTACTTTGACCTGGGGTTCGGAACCCGACGTAGACCTGCATGTTTTTGAGCCCAATGGGGCTCATGTCTATTATGGAAACATGATGGGCTCATATGGGTATCTGGATTTGGATGATGTGACTGGTTATGGGCCGGAGCATTATTATGTCTCTTGCGGAGATATAAAGCCGGGCACTTTCAAAGTCGGAGTCAACTACTATTACGGGCAAAATCCCGAGGTTGCGCAAATACAAATCAATACTTCAGACGGCAACACTCGGACTTTCACGAAAAATTTGCCGCAAAGTTATGGCAGCGCCGGAAACAACAGTCCCTTAGATGTCGCTTCTGTTGACGTCACTTTAGATTCAAACGGGGGCTATGTTTACAGTGTCCATCAATAACATAAGGCTTGGAGTAAAAACAATTTACTCCAAGCCTTTTCCTTTTTCGGCTTCTGTAATGCATTATTATTATTTTATTTTGATAAAAGCTAACGCGCCGTAAAGGCCGCCAAAATCGCCGAGTTCAGCTTTTTTGATAACCGGTAATTGAGGGTATATTTTCAAAATATCTTTCAAATATTCTTCGGTTTTCTCAACCGATATTGAAGGGGTGCCGGTTATCATCGAACCGCCGAGAACCACTACATTTGGCGACCACTCTACGATTATGTTGTTGAGACCGACAGCCAAAAGCCAAGCATGATTGTTCCAAATGCCTTCGTCGGTTATTTCTTTAGGAGATTTGCCGGTTTTGGCCTGCAAAGCTTTGCCGGAGATCATATCCTCAAGAGTTTTTCCGGATTCGGCTTCTATGATTTGTTTACCGGGTTCAAAACCTACCGCTTTCTCATCAATTTTACCATCCACTACTCTCGCCCCGCCGACGCCAGTGGAAACGGTGATATAAGCGACTATCTCAAATCCTCTGCCGGCTCCCCAACAAGCCTCGCCGAGTCCTACGATGGCTGCATCATTTTCTATCAAAACTTTCACTCCAAAATTTCTATCCAAATCATTTTTTAATTTTTCAGGGTCGCCCCAAACACTCCTTGACATTCCTCCGGCAATGGTTTTTATTTCTCTACTTCCCGCAAGTTCTTTGGCTGTTTCAGTAAATATTTTCAAACCCTCGTCATAACTTTTCGGAGTCAGGAATACTTTGGGAGTTTCAAAAATTTCTCCGTCCATCGAGTAGGCTATCCTGATCTTCGTCGCGCCGATATCAAATAAAATGGAATTCATATATTTTCAGTTAAGTGTTTTTTATACTTTTCCACTGCCGGCTGGTCGTAAGGGTTTATTTCCAGAAGTTTTGCCGTTTGGAGTGTGGCTTCAATCATAAAAGCCATGAAAATACCAAGCTCTTTTTCGTTTATTTTTTCCATCTCGTATTTTATAAAAGGCAGTCCGGCGTCCTCATACGCTTTGGCGACACTTTCATAAGCCGAGTTGTTTATACTGCCGTCAATTTCCTGCGCGGATTTTATGAAAACCGTAAACCGGGTTTTGGGGCCGCCCAGATAAAGTTCTAGCATTGAATGCAAGTCTGTCGGGCCGATGGAAACCGTGGGGGTGACAGTAGAAAGACTTTCAGCCACAAGTTGACGGCACCATTTACCCAAATCTTCCAGCTCCGAATTGAAAATAAAGAAATCCAAAATATCAAAACCTTTTTTATAATTTTCAAAAATATTTCTAGCCAGATGCTCCGCTTCTTCTTTTTTAATTTCTTTGCCGCCGGCTATGAAGGCTCCAGCGTCCAGTCCGGCGATTGAGAGGATCATAGTGTGAGCGATGGTAAAGGCGCTGAAACGGCCACCCACATCACCTTCCCATTCCAGACATTCTATATTTTTTTCTTTTGCCAAGTTCCAAAGGGGAGAATCGGGAGTAGAGATAATCAGTATCCTTTCATTCACGGAACTTCCGAATTTTGATGATAATATATTGAGAGTTTTATCAAAAGTTTCCAATGTTTCTGCCGTTTTTCCAGATTTACTAACGGCAATGAATGCGATTTCCTCGGTACTTTCGATTTTATCGCGCACAATATTTCTCACCTCTTCGTATTCACGCGAATCCGGCGATTCTAAAAAGAAAATCTTTTTTTCTGTACCCGGCTTGTGAAGAGTCAAGGCATTCCAAACAGCTTTACTGGCCAAGTCAGAGCCACCGATGCCGGCGACGAAAATATATTTGGCGCTTTTGTATTTTTCCATATTAATTCTTTAATTCCGTGAAAGTAATGCCGGTAGGTATATCAAATAATTTCGAGTTAACTTCCCACAGGAAACAGGTGTAATCCATTTTATCTTCAGTGCCTATTATTTGAGCTTGTTCTGTGGGTGATGCGTTTTTTGATGCGCTTTTTGCGATGGAACCCTTGTATCCTACCGGTCCGATTGACGTCCAGGTATAGGCGAAACCACCCGTTATTATGATGTGGCTGGCAAAATCTTTATCCAACAAGCTTATATCAAAATCACCACGCAATTGATCACTGATTATTTGTAACGTTCCAGATATTCTGGAAGAGCCGTCAGTTTTCGTGAAAGAGCATTCATAAGGCTGACCCGCCATCCTGATACTTTCTATAGAGTAGTTGCCTTTTATTGTACCGTCCGCGCCGATTACCGGTATTATCGGTTTGTTTATATAAATGTAAGCAAAACTGCCGATAATTAGAAGAGTAAATACCGTAAGCCATATTGTTGATTGATTTTTTTTCATGTCTTTAATTATAACAAAACTCTTTATTTTTTCCACTCAGTTATTGCCGCTCCTTTGATCTCGGTTTTGCCGGCTTTCCTGATTAATTTTCTGTTTGTTTTTGGCACGAAATCAATGTGTGGAGATTTGTCCAGAGCGTAGGCTATTTCATCCAAATCTTTTTCACTGTTTACCCAAGCCCCGCCAAATTTTTTCCAAATGTCAAAAGGTTTAGAAAAAGATAATAAAGTCTTCTCTCCCGAATCCAAAAAATATTCGTGGTAAAAAGACATTGCCAATTCACGCGTATTTTTATAAATCGGATCGCGCCACCTCAAAACGGAGTGATTTGTTTTCGAAATAGCGCCCCAAAATTTATTAATTTTGAAAATACAAAGAGTGTGGTCGCTGTCTTTCTTTATGTTTTTGACTTTCAAATCCATCAAATAATTTGGGATACCTTGCCCTTGCAGACAAAAACAAGCGAACACAGCCCCTTCGAAACAGTGCATCTTGTCCATTTTCAAAGCTTTCCTCGGTGGCCAATAGGTTTCTCCCCCTTTTTCAAAATTAAATGGCATCTTATCCAAAAAATCCTGCACCTTTTGCGGAGTGTTAAGTTTTTTTATAGGATTCTTCACTTATGCTATATTATACTCTATGTTATACAAAAATGTTTTAAAGCCCATACTTTTCAGATTTGACCCGGAAATGGTACATAACCATTTTGTTTGGTTTGGAGAATTTGCCGGCAAAAGCCGTGTACTTAAAAGACTAGTATCTTTGCTTTATGGTTACAAAGGTAAAGATATTTCCAAAACGGTTGACGGTTTAACATACCAAACCCCTTTCCTGCTTTCGGCCGGATTTGATTATAACGGCCGGCTTTTAAACATATTGCCGGAAATTTCATTTGGCGGAGAGGAAGTCGGTTCTGTTACAGCCAGACCTTCTGAAGGTAACCCAAAACCGCGTTTGATCAGATTGCCGAAGTCGCGAAGCCTTATTGTTAATAAAGGTCTGCGCAACGATGGGGTGGATAAAATAATTGAAAGATTGTCCCACTTCGCTAAAGCTACGCGGGATAAAAAAAATTTTGTGGTGGGTATTTCTATTGCACGCACCAATGATGAAAAGGCTTCGGATACGGAAGAAGGTGTGAAAGATTATGTTTATAGTTTCAAAAGGTTGAATGAAGAAAATATTGGCGATTATTACACTCTCAATATTTCCTGTCCCAACGCCTTTGGTGGCGAAACTTTTGCCAATCCGGTACTGCTTCAAAAATTGCTGGCCAAAATTTCCGAGATTAAATGCAGTAAGCCGGTTTATATAAAAATGCCCATAAATTTGGAATGGCAAAAATTTGATGAACTTCTCAAAGTGGCGGAAAAATTTGAAATGATAAAAGGTGTTGTTATTGGCAATCTAAATAAAAATTATGAAGATTTGGATTACAGAGACGAAGCGCCAGAAAGTTATTGTGGAGGACTTTCAGGCAAACCGTGTTCCGAACTTTCCAACGAACTTATCAAAAAAACCAAAGCAGTTTATGGCAATAGATTTACTATTATTGGCTGTGGCGGTATTATGTCTGTCGAAGGTATGGTTAAAAAATTTGAAGCCGGCTCTGATTTGATACAGCTTATAACGGGCATGATTTATAATGGCCCAGGATTTATCAAAGAATTAGCAAATGAGTATTCTAAAAAATATGAATAAAAAAATAATTTTAATAGTAAGTATTTTGATTGTTGTTTTCGTTTTGTTTTTTGTTTTTAAAAATATTTCTCTAGCTCCGAGTACTGAAAATAAAATTATGCCGGAAGAAAATGCCACATCTACTAATCAGGAAATTAGTAGTATCCCTATTTTGCCGAAGCAAAATCTACCCCTTTCCGATGATTCCAAAGAAATGGCTTGGGCGATATTCCAAAAATATTTGGGTTACAACAAAGATAAAAATCTGGATGCGGTTAAGAGTATTGTTTACAAAGTCAATGTCGTTTGTGAAAGCGCAGTAGCTACTGATGAGTGCAAAAACAGGATGGACATGGCCTACGCTTATGGCAGTGCTCTAAAGAAAGCCGATTTCACAAATGTCTGGAGCGACAGCAAGCAAACTATTTTATCGACTGATTTTAAAATAGATGAAAATGACATGGCTATCGGTAGAAATCGGGCTATTATGTTTTTTGTAAAAAATAACACCAGCAATTTAGTGCTCCTGAGTTTTAGTCCATTCAAAGGTTATGTTCTCGAAAAAGCTTCAACTACTAGAGAAGAACTTTTGAGCAAATTGACCGATACTACCAAAGACACCGACAAAGATGGTATTGCTGATTATGAAGAACAATGCATCTTTCCTTATGATGTCTCTACTTGTATCAAAACCAATCCCGATCTCCGCGACACTGATGCTAACGGCTATTGGGACGGCGTCCAAGCATTGATGAAATAAGAAGCTATACTTTCTTTCCGGCTTTGACGCGCTCCAGTTCGGTTAGGAATTTTTTGCGCAGACGTACGCTCTTCGGAGTAATTTCCAGATACTCATCTTCGGCCATAATTTCCAAACCGCTTTCAATGGTGATGGGTACCGGCGGCGCCAAATATATTTTGTCGTCACTACCTGAAGCGCGCATGTTGGTGAGCTGTTTGCCTTTGGTCGGGTTGACGGTGAGTTCATCGCCCTTGGCGGTGTTGCCGATGACCATACCTTCATAAACCTCGGTGGTCGGGCCGATATAAAGAGTGCCACGAGTTTGCAAGTTATCAAGTGAGAAAGCCAAGACTTTACCTTTGGCCATTGAGGTCATTGAACCGGTTGGTTTTTTTTGTATTTCTCCGGCATAAGGTCTGAAACCGATGACGCGACTACCGAAAATTCCTTCGCCTTTAGTATCAATAACAAATTGGTTCCGATAACCCAAAAGTCCGCGAGTCGGCCCTTCAAAAATCAAACGCAAATGATTGTTATGAGATTTGGTGCTTGTCATCACGGCGGCGCGCTTACCGAGCTTTTCTATAACCACTCCCTGCATCTCGGCCGGAATATCAATAACCACTTCCTCGAATGGTTCGCTCTTCACCCCGTTTATTTCTTTTATGATGACTCGCGGTTGGGAAACTTGCATTTCAAATCCCTCCCTTCTCATATTTTCGAGGAGTATCGCGATATGAAGCTCGCCTCTGCCGAGTACTTTCATTTCATCTCCTTCCAAATCTACTTTTAATCCCACGTTTACTTCCAATTCTTTTTCCAAACGTTCCCTGATTTGTCGGCCGGTGACGAACTTGCCCTCCCTGCCACCAAACGGAGAATTATTAACAAGAAAATTCAATGCGATAGTCGGTTCATCTACTTCAATAGCCGGCAGACTCTCGGTATTTTCATTGTCAGTTATAGTATCTCCTATATAAATATTTGGCAGGCCGGCAATCATGATGATATCGCCTGCTTCAGCCTGCTCGGTTTCTTTTCGGCTGATGCCTTCAAAAGTGAATATTTTGGTAATTTTACCGGACTCTATTTGACCGTTAACTTTTTTAACAAAAACTTTTTGATTATTTTTTATGGTGCCTTCATAAATTCTGGCGATGGCTATTCGGCCGAGGAAATTGTCGTAAGCCAAATTGAAAGGCTGAGCACGCAGAGATTCGATTGTCAAAGACGGACTTTCTGGCCCCTCGTTCAAAGTCCGTCTTTGACAACCTTTGGCGACAGGCACTTTTTCCAAAATAGTATCGAGTAAAGGTTTTACGCTGTCACTTTGGTCATCCAAATTTTTCATTACTACTCCGTGTTTAGCGATGGCATAAAGAGTAGTGAAATTCAATTGTTCTTCTGTGGCGCCCAAATCAAAAAATAATTCAAAAACTTCGTCATGCGCTTTCTTGGGGTCGGCCGCCTTTTTATCTATTTTATTTAAAACTACGATGGGTTTATGACCAATTTCCAAAGATTTTTTCAAGACGAAACGGGTCTGAGGCATCGGTCCTTCTTGGGCATCTACCACCAAAATTACCGAGTCGATAGAACGCAAAATGCGCTCGACCTCGGAGCCGAAATCCGCGTGCCCCGGAGTGTCTACCAAATTTATTTTAGTGTTTTTATATTCGATAGAAGCGTTTTTGGAATAAATGGTAATACCGCGTTCTTTTTCCAGAGCGTTGGAATCCATAGACACTCCCTCTTCTTCAAAACCGGTTTGCTTCAAAATAGCGTCAGTGAGCGCCGTCTTGCCGTGGTCCACGTGGGCTATGATTGCAATATTTCTTATTTCCATTTTGAATAATTAAAAATCCCCCTCGGGACTCTATCTAACTATACATTATTTTCTTTCACAAAACAAATCAGATCTTTCTTACACGTACGCCGTTATTTCTAAGAAGCTTGAGTCCGTCGTCATTTCCATATGGATGCAAATAAAAAACATTTTTAATTTTGTTTTTAAGTATAAGTTCACTACATGAAATGCAAGGTGGAATAAGTATATAGAGATCACATTCTGCAAGAGGAATTTTATTATTTTTTGCTCGTTTTATAAGAACAGCCTCAGCATGAGCTTCTGCTTTGTTGTTTTGTGTTTCATCAATCAATTTCCCCCTATAGAAAAGCATGGCTGAAATTTTTCCAATTTTTGATTGGCTTTGCAATGCTAATTCGTGTAGTCTTTTGGAAATTGGGTCTTTAATTTTTTCAAGATTTGGTTTCTCTAAAATTTTTTTTATAATTGAAGAAGTACTAACTGCTTTTCTTTTTACGAAAAGGAAAACAATACGAATAGAAGGAAACTCTTTCTTTACTTCCAAAGCTCTTCTTTTGCGATAAACCATATTTTCTTTGAACAAAACAAGGCATTTGGGCTGTATTATTTTAAGATATTTTCCATAATGAGAAGGTTTATCAAGAATAATAACATAATCAACGCATTGCAATGAGGCGATTATTTCTGCTCGATGTTGTTGATTGATAATGGGTCGATTAAGTCCTTTGCGAATTGATACCATTTTGTCTGTTTGAACAATGACCACCAAAGGTCTTCCACATTTACTTGCTTCTTCTAAATATCTCAAATGTCCTACATGAAATAAGTCAAAAGATCCTCCGACAAGTGTCGCAATATTGGGACGAATAAACTTTTTTATCTGGCTAAGTTTTATAATCTTCTCCATATTGGTGTATTTATTTAACACTTTCTTTGAGAAAACGCAAGATAATGAATAGATAAAAAAGCCGTATATCAACAAATAAAATGATCGTTTTATTTGTATATAGTATAATTTAAGTCATGAGTATGGTAATGGAAATTTTGGAAGGCCTTTGGAACACCCATGTTTATTATAAAGGATCAAGGGTAAATTTATTTGGTGTACACAGACCATGGGAACCTAATACAGAATACAAAAGTCACCCCTTCAACAGTACGATGTTTAGGTTAAAAAAGAATGGATTGGTAAAAAAAGTTTCTGGGAAATGGATGCTGACAGAAGAGGGTAAAAAATATTTTGAAAATAAAAGAAAACTATTACAAAAATTCGCTTCCCCTTTTGTATTGAATGCGCCAAAAAATTTATTGCTCATATTTGATGTTCCGGAATCAAAGAAAGCTGAGAGAAATTGGTTAAGGTGGCATTTGCGGGAATTTCAATATTATATGATCCAAAAAAGCGTTTGGGTCGGACCGAGTCCCCTACCTAAAAATTTTAAAGATTATGCGAAAGAAATGGGTTTAAATTCTTATATCAAAACCTTCAAACTAGCCAAACCGTATCAAATTCACAAAAATTAACTATCAACATTTTGAACGATCGTTCAAAATGTATATAAGGATTTTCAATACTTAATTCACTCCAAGATTATGGGTATTTCCAAAGCGGCGTCATTTTCTGGCAAGTCCGATGGATTGTTCCTTCTTAAAATCAAAGCTCCCTTTTTGCTGTAAATATTGGCAGGTAGAGTGTATTCAATTTCACCGGAGAAATTTACCAAATCGGTGGTCATCCAATCTCCTTCCGCAGTTATATAGCTTTGTCCTATAATTCTCCCGTCCCAATCAACCAAGACGGCTGGCGCTACCGCTTCAAAAAACCAATTTCCCGGCGCTCTGCCGCTAATTTTTATTGGCGATTTTAATTTATCTCCTACTCTGGGGCTCTCCATTTCCACGAGATCCGAAAATTTTCCATCCCTGCTTATTGTTGGTTTATTATTTTCACTATTACCAAAAATAAATTGCACTAAGAATATAGAAATTACAATCACAACAATAATTCCAACAATCCAAAATATTTTCTTCATTCATTCATTATACAACAAAAAACGCCTTTCAGCGCTTTTTGCCAAAACACTTTTAAAGTGAAATTACGAAACGTGTTTAGAGATGAATTTTGCCATTTTCATCATGTGTACGGTTTTCTCACCACCAAAAACTTTCTTCAATTTTTCATCCGTATTTATCAACCGCTTATCTTTCGAATCCTGGAGATTATTACCTTTGATATAGACCCAAAGTTTCTTGACAACTTCCGATCTGGGCATAGGCCCCTTGCCTACCACTTCCGCTAATTCCGGACTGATGGTCATCGGCTTCATAAACGCTGAATTTGTTTTCGCCATATTTATTTTTGCTTACTAATAAATTAAGCTCTCGCTACATTGATGGCTGAAGGGCCTTTGCCTCCTTCTTTGGCCGGTTCTTTGTCAAAAGAGACGCTGTCGCCCTCTTTCAACTCTTCAAAAGTGACGCCGGAAAGCGCGCTTTTGTGAAAAAAAAGATCTCCCGGTTCACCCTCTATTTCGATGAAACCAAATCCTCTTTCATTAAGTTTTTTTATTGTTCCTGTCATGAAATTTTTATTATTTATTATAGTATAGATAGAATCTCGACTCTTTTTTGTCTTCTTCTTATACTCCTTCATTATATATGGTATGCAAACACAAAACAAGGGACAAAACCTTGTTTAATTTTTTCCAAAAGCATCAAAACTAAATCCTTACTTTCTTAGGTTTCTTTTTTTCTTTTTTGTGACCGTCTCCTTTCGCCATATAGTTTATGAAATAACTTATAATTACCTGCGCCTGGGTTTAGCCAAGAGCCTCTGGCGTTTTATCTCCAGTCGTTTCTTGGTTTTCCTCGAACGCGAAGTTCTGTTTTTCGTATTTGTCGCTTCTCTTTTTGCCATATATTAATTATACACTAATTTAAATAAAAAATAAATGTTTGTAATGTGGATATATTATTTCTGGCTGAAATAGGCAAAGAGGGCTCTAACGCCGGCGAGGTTTTGTTCCCATTCTATTGTACTGTGAGTTTTGAGTTCAACTGTGATGGCGGGGATTTTGATGGAGGCGAGCCAGTCATCGGCGGCGCCAGAGGTGGCATAAGCGTCAAATGTTTTCACCGGTGAGTAGCCTGCCGCTTGAGCATAAGTATTCATAATATTCAAAGTTTCCAGCAGTATGCCATCTTTGCATTGTGAAGCGTAAACACTGCCCGACTGGCTGTGCCAAAATATGACGGCAGTCGGATTGTTTTCTAAAACGAAATTTTTGAGAGCCAGAGCTTCCGGTTCGGAAAAAACGCTAGAGCCGGCGCCCACCGTTTTTGATTGCCAAGTGCTTTTGGCCTGCCATTTGCAGTCAAAGTTTCGATTGAGATCCACATTGTCTGCATTGAAACGCCCAGCCGCAAGTATCTTGGTACTGGTAGAAACATCGGAAACCGTGAAGCGCCCGACTTTGCCGGTTACTTTAAAAACCCCGTCAGGATTGATATCAGGAATTACCGTAACTGTCAGATTGCTCGGGATTATGTTTTGATTTTTATCCAAATAATCCATGAACTGATACGCGAGCAACACGCTGTTCCATTCATAACCGCCGTGGATGCCACCGACGAATAGTAATTTTTTGTCACCGGTGCCGCCTGCCTGCGCGGGCAGGTAAGTATAACTTTCAATTTTGCGTCCCTCTACCGATGCGCCGATGATTTTGTAAACCGCTTCTTTCGGAGTTTCTATTATCTTTGGCGGTGTTTTCGGTTGTCTGTGGCCTAAAAACCAAAACACAAACGCAGAAAACACGACAATAACCAAGACAATTATTATCGCCGGCTTCTTGAAGGAGGGCTGCATTATTTAGTGGAATAATATTTAAGCAGGGACTCAATGCCTTTTTGGTTTTTGGTCCATTCGGTATCGGTGTGATTTGTTAGAAGTACGCTGATAGCTGGGATATTGATTTTGGCCAGCCAGTTGACCATATCGCCAGTCGTGACATAGAAGTCAAAACTTTGGTAAGCGGGATATCCCGAGGCGCTAGCATACTTTTGAGTTAGCGTGTTGGTTTCGGCAGAGACGCCATTGTGGCAACTTGAAGCGTATACACCGCCAGCCGAACTGTACCAAACTACGACGGCACTCGGTTTGTTTGCATCAATATAATTTTTTACCGCCAAGCTTTCCGGTTCGGAAAATGCGCTACTGCCGCCGCTCACTGATTTGTTTTGCCAAGTGCCGGTGGTTTGCCAATCGCAATCAAAATTGCGGTTGAGGTCTACATTGTTTGCATTGAAGCGGCCTGGCACCGTATTGGAAGATACATTTGCTGAAGTGAAATTATCGGTAGTGGTGCCGACGATTTTATAAAGGCCATCGGGATTTAAAACCGGAATGACCGTCACTTTGATATTCTCCGGCACGGCATCGGGATTTGCTTTGAGATAATCCACGAGTTGGTAAGCGACTTTTGAAGTGTTCCATTCATAACCGCCATGAATACCGCCGACAAACAATATTTTTTTATCGCCTGCACCAAAACTGTAAGCGATGATATCGCGGCCTTCTACAGATTTGCCGATAACCGTTTGCCCCGAATTTTGCACCTCGGTCGTGGTTGCGGTTGTGTTTCCACTCACGGCGGGCTGGTTTGTGTTTGTTATTGTACTGGTATTCGTCAGATTTTTAACCAAAAAATAAGCTCCGACAATTGCTATTATAACAATTATTGCAACTATAGTTTTTTTCATCTTTTTATAGGTTAAATAATAATTATCGCCTATTGTAGCACATTTTAAAAAAGAAATTAAAAAAGGAAAAGCTGTCTTGATTTATTATATAACTATGATATTATAGAAAGAATGAAAAACTCACAAGAAATCAAACTTAATGAAATAGCTCTTTCTATTACTGAGTTTTTAGAATCGTTCAATCAAAATATGCCTGCCAATTTCCCTCAAGTATCCGAGGCACAGCTTTTAATGTTCAAAAAAGAACACGAAGCTTTGTTTAAAAAAGGCAATACTTGGTCTCTTGATAATCACAGGAAAAAAGTCATGGACTGGCTTCCCCGAAATATCAATCTCGCATAACTTATTATTTATTCCAATTAACAAATTCCAGTTGTTTTACGTTAGCGCCACGTTCGGTCATTTGGCCGCGGACGAATACCTTTGTTGCTTCGATAAACTGATCCGGCTTGCATACAGACTTGCTTCCATCTAGGCTGGTGCACTGGCTCTCTGAATCAAACAAGAGTGGCACGACGTGACCCGGTTCGCCATTGTCTTCAAAAATCAAGTGCCAATTCTTATTGTTGTAAGGCTTGGGAATTGAGTTTTTCAGCAAATAACCCTCTTTTTCAAAGCTAAATTCCCGCTCGGGTGCGAATTCTCCAAGTGAACACTGAATATCGTTGATATACCAGCCGTTGTTGTATTTGTTGAGCGTGACGAATGCTTGGTTGGTTACATTCTTATCCTTTGATGTAACGAGTATTTGCGCTTCATTTTCACTCGTAAAAACTCTCCTCATAGAAATGTCTTCCGGTACGGTGCTTTGGCACAAGACTGGGTCAGTAGTTGTGTTTGAATCCTTTTGCGCGTTTGCGATCTTGGCTCTTAATGACTTGCTCAAAATTGGCGATTTGGCTAGGGTTGCCAGATTTGGATCTGCGGTTGTCGGCATTTGTGCAGCTTTGAGCCACTTATCATAAAAGTCTCCCACAGTGTCTGTGGCATCCAATTTCGAGACCTGCTGTTCTGCCCCACCCTTAGCAAAAAACCAAACCAATCCTACAATCGCAACTAGAACCGCAACCACTCCAATGATCTTTATTTTTTTCATATATTTTATTGCTATTATCTTATCATACTTACATCAGTAATTGAATCATTCATCGTTCGTTTTCTCTTTGTTCTTCCGGGCTTGGGCCCATGTCCATTTTTTCAGTCATAAAATCAGTTTAAAACAAAAATAGACAAAAGAAAATGGCTGATCCGCAGACCAACCATTTCCGAGTGTTTTTTAAGAAGCGATTGCAAGCCATGAATCTATTCCACCATGGCCACCAGTGCTCTTTTCGTGGTCGAAAGGAGTAAAGGTAAATGATTTACTGGGGCATTTTGTTCGAAGTTCGGCTACCGCTTCGGCAAAAGCTTCTGCTGCTTCCCATCTCCCCGGAGCGCATCCATCTGGCAGGTTTATCAAATACACCCTGTCCTCTTTTGAGACTGTCGTTACGGCGTGAAAATGATCGTTAGCTTCCTTGTTAGATCTAAGTTCTTTTCCGCACTCATTACATTTAGCGAACATTTTAGTCCCTCCAAATATAAAATACTACTATTTACAAAAAAGTCAATAGCAGACCATATTGTACAAAGTTGGAATCGCTATGACAACAACCTTTTAGTTTTTGTTACTTTTATAACAATTGCGCTTATGACTTTGTATCCTTCGTTGTCAGGTAAATTTTTCACATATTCAAACCACTTCCCTTCCACATAATTTTTGGCTTTTCCTGTCAACTCAAATCCAACACAAGCTGTTTCCCATTCCTTATTCCAAACAACCAAAGAAACATTATCATTATTTTTCAAATTCCTTATAGTCTCTTTTATATGAGTATTGGATATAACGATTTTATTTTCAATAACTTTGACGCATACTACGGCAATATTATGCGGTTTTCCTTTTTTACCAACAGTCGCCAGTCCAATCGCACTTGCCTCTATTAACTTTTTTAATCCCGCTGAAATCATAAAATTTTTAATCAAACTTTTAATTATAATGTTTTTTCCACTCAAATCCCTGTTTCTCGAATTCTTTCTTTTGTCGTGTTTTTATATTATCTAACATTGGTTTTAGTTGCGGAAATTCTTTAACTGCATTATCTGCATATTTGGCTACCAATTCTGCCGCCGCATTATCTTCTTTTGCTATATAATCAACACTCAAAAGATGAATAAGAGCTTCAATTTTGTCCAATGCTCGGGCATACTTCGCTTCTTCGGTTTCGTGTTTATCGTACTCTTCCCATAATTTATAAATTTTGTCTCCAGCGTTTGGAATTTTGTTTTTGAAATTCAACATTGCTTCTTCTTCCATTTGATGTTTTTGCTCTTTAGTCACTTCCCCAAGGATTATTCTATATGAATCTACATCTCCTGTAATTGATTCTGCCAAATCATGAACAAGACAAATTTGAATTGCGTGATAGATATCTACGTCTCTTATTTTTTCGCCCAAAATTAAGGCCATGAAGGCCACCTTCCAAGAATGTTCTGCTGAGCTGTCAGCTACATTTTCGGGGCAGGTGCTATATCTAAATGTTTTTTTGAAAGACTCAATCTCTATAAAAAAATTAATCAATTGGTCTAGATTTTTCATTGCTTTTAGTTTAATCAAAATTTAAGCAAAAAGAAAGCGGGTTTGGGAGTGGTAAATAAAACGGGGTACGTCACAAAGACGCACCCCTAATTCAGAACATGAGCGAAGAAATCACGAACTTGTTTGAACGCCTTGCCTCTGTGACTGATGCCATTTTCTTCCTCCACGGACATTTCGGCCCAAACTTTGCTTTGTCCGTCTGGCACAAAAAGAGCGCTATAGGGCATGTTCGGTTGGCAAGCCGTCCTCGGTTCGGTCAAAACAATTCCCCTGACTGATCCACTGAAAACTTTCTTCTCTCCTGAAGGAGAGATCACGACGGCAACTGTCGTAAATGTCGCTGTGTGATTCTCTGCTGGAACGTTTTTGAGCTTATCAAGCGTAAATCGCATGATGTCTTCGGTAGTAAGGCCGTCACCAGCCCATCTGGCAGCATGAATGCCAGGTTTGCCGTCCAAAGCATCAATAAAAAATCCCGTATCGTCGGCCATGGCCCATTTGCCAGTTTGTTGATTGGCAAAGGAGCCTTCTTGAAGGCGTTCTCTTCAAGAGTTTGCCCGTCTTCTACGGCATCACCTTCAATGCCAGCTTCGCTTAGAGACAGTACTGTTTCCAAGCCGCTAAGCATACCCTTAATCTGGTCAATCTTGCTTCGGTTTCGTGTTGAAAGAATTATTTCCATGTTTTATCCTCTTTGATTACATTATTACTTTTATAAAATTTGGGCAACTTTAACTAGATATTTTTAGTAAAGCATCAAGGGCTGATTGGAGTTCTTTAATACCATCATCACCGGCAAAGTGGCCTTTGGCGTGTTCAATAATTATCTCGGCGCCCACTTTTTCTTTCCAAGAATTTTGATTTTCAGGTATTACCCAAGGGTCGTTGTCAGAAAAAATCGCTACCGCTTTGCCGTTTATAATTTTTCTTATCTTATCGTCGTTGCGCGGAGTATTGACCCATGGGCCGGCAATCCTCTCTTCCTCTTCGGTTTCTAAATTGCGCAGATTATACCAACCGGCGACAAATACAGCGCCTCCAATTTCGGTTTCTTTCGGCAAAGTTTCAAAATAACGAATAATAGTTTGGCATCCTATACTATGGCCCACAAAAAATGTGTTTGAATCGGGTACACCGATTAATTTGCTTAAAAATGGCACCCAAGTTTCTATTTTTGGTTCATCGGGTTCAGGCATTGCTGGCACAATAACCTCAAATCCCCTTTTTTCCAATTCCTCTTTTAACCATGGAAACCAGCCTTCTTCAGGATAACCGCTCCAGCCATGAATTATAAAAACTTTTTTCATAATACTAGTTTAATTAAAATTTAGACAAAAAGAAAGCCGCTCATGAAAGCGTGCGCAAGCAGCTTTCGTGGACGGCTATTTCGATGATGATTTTGACAGTTGGCAACGTTTTTCTTGCAGAGCCGAAAGTTTTTCTCTTTTTTTCTCCAACTCTTTGTTTTTCCTCCGAATTTCTTGCGCCAAAGCGTCAATTTCAAGAGTGAGTGCATCTTTTCTAGATTCATTAAACTTTTTGCGCGCAGCCGCCAGCAGTTTATTAATATTTTGCACAAACCCAACCAGGGTGCAATTTACCACTGTGCCATCTGAGGCTGTAATAGATTTACATATCATATCGAAGGTCAAAATCCCAGAGTTCTCGATTTGTTGAAGTTCTTCCACCACTTTAGTGTACGGTGGCCAAATTTCTTCCTCGGAATTTTCGTTGATTATTTCAACGCATACACCAACGCATTCATCGCAAATATTTACCATTGGTCCCGCGATCATGTGCTTGGTCTCGTACCGACTTTTTGAACAAAACGAACACCGAATTTCTTCTTCTTTTTCGGAGTCAGTCATCCCTAATCACCCCCTTCTTTATTAGAAGTTTAATTTAATTCCGTTAAGCATTATACATAATATTATAAAAATTACAAGTGCTGGCTGTTTAGGAGAGTATTTGAACGGAATTAGATTATTAATATCCTTCTGGTGGCAAAACTTTTTTACCCAAATAACTTAAATTAAGATTTTTAATTTCTTCGCTAATTTTTTCAACAAAATTTTTCAAAGCTTCTTTTTCTCCATCTGATTTTGAATCCAAAATACATTCCAAAGTTTTATCAAAATCGTTCTTAAATTTTTGGTTTATATCTTTCCATGCGATACCTTCAAGCAAACTTGCGGTTTTTTCATCAAAAGAAAGTACACCAATTTTCATAAGGAAAGCTATTGCCGGATATCCCAAATAGCCTTTCCAATACGAACCGTTATCATTTGCCATGATAGCTTTTTGTTCATCATCAAAACTGACATCATAAAATTTATTTCCACTCGAAGAATATACTTTGGCGGTATTGCCAGAAATTTCTGCACGACCATCAGCCATTGCTCCCAACGCCTCGTATATTTTAATTATTGGCGGATTTTTCCATTTCATAAATGTCAGTATATCAAAGGTTCGGAGATTAGGATGTATTTTCTAATCCCCGGGCTTTTTATTACTTGAAATTATTTTTTAGTATTACTCCTGTTGTGTGTTCTCTCTTGCTTCCCGAATGCTTTTCAGGGAGTCATCTATAGAAATTTTTTGAGCTTCAGCTTGTATGAACATTTTCATAGCTCCAGTTTCAAGCGACTCGGCGATAAATTGCGCTTCATCTTCAATATTTTGGATATTTTTCTTTATGACTTCTTTAGCAAATTCATCACGCATACCGGGAAGCATGATTCTTAGTTCTGTATGTTCAAGCAGGCTTATAATATCCTCTTTAGTTGCGTCATGATCCTTTGGCAAAAGTTCAAATAGATCTCCCAATCCTCTGCTTGCGAGTTGAATCATCTCTGGTCTCCGTTTTTCTATTTCAGCATTTACTATTTCGTCAACGCGTTCTGACCAAGTGGCACTTTCGTTACCCACATTTTCAACCGTTGGTGGCAAAGGTGGGACAGCTTCTATTGAAACCTCAGTTTGGTTCTCGGGTTTTTTGTCCGGCTCTATAACTGGAAATGATTCCATCGACATTGGTTTTATTTTAACAGATTTTTTGAAACTAATCCAAGCTTCTTTTCCCTCGTCAATTTTTTGATTTGGGATTCGCGCTTTAAGGCAGAAGACCTGTTGGGATGTTTTTCGGAGTATACAATTTTTGAGACTTGTTTGGCGCTGGTATAATGCCCGCCGATCCCGCTTTTGTGCTGGTTAAAACGGCGTTCAATATCGTTTGTGATTCCCGTGTATAAGGATTTATCTTTGCACTCAATTATATAAACCAAATACATATTTGCAATTATATTAGAAAACTTATGTGCTGTGTTCTTCGGTCTAGAACCCGTTAGGGTGAGACCTTGTAAGGATATTTTAGCATGTTTTTCTGACGAAAAATGACCCTCTTCGGTCGCAACTTTATAGTTCTATCGATTAATTTGAATTAACATCCACCATAAATCTTTTGCCCTTAAAAAGCAACCGCAATGCTAAGAAATATCCAAATCATCTTATATCCTCTTGATGTTTGCGAAGTTGAAGCTGGATTTATGCCACAAAAAGATGACAACCGCTAATACGACAAAAATTACTCCTGTCCACAGCGATGGCGGTGCACTTTCCTGCCACGGCCTCAACAAATTCACTGCATCCCCACTCAAATTGACCGTAATTATCGTGAAGGCATAATAACTAACCAGTCCAAATAAGATGCCCTTGGGACTCCATATTTCTCTAAGATGGTATAAAATTATCAATAAAACTGCGGCCGACACAATATGATGAAATTGTTGAAGCGAAAGGTTGTTCTCGGATAGAGCGGGCAAAAGCGGA
>CAYICK010000007.1:0-24346 GCA_964361905.1 uncultured Candidatus Saccharibacteria bacterium
GACCAGGAAAGAATGGGTATGGCCCTGCACCGGCTCTCCGACGAAGACCCGACATTTAAAATCAAAGCCGATAGCGAAACTGGCGAGACCGTCATTTCCGGCATGGGTGAACTGCATTTGGATATTATTGTTGATCGCATGAAAAGAGAGTTCAATGTTGAAGCCAACGTGGGCGCGCCACAGGTCGCTTACAAAGAAACAATAACAGGAACTGCAGAAGCAGAAACCAAATACATCAAACAAACTGGAGGCAAAGGCCAATACGGCCACGTCAAACTCAACTTGAAACCTTTGGAAGCCGAAGTGGAAACCAAAAAGAAACAGAAAAATGTGCATCGTGAAGAAGGATTTGAATTTATCGATTCCATCAAAGGCGGTGTCATCCCTCAAGAATTTATTCCTGCCGTTGAAAAGGGAGTCAAAGAAGCGATGGAGCGCGGGATAGTGGCCGGTTATAAAATGGTCAATATTTCCTGCGAACTGACATTCGGTTCCTACCACGATGTGGACTCATCCGAAATCGCTTACAAAATCGCCGCCTCGCAAGCCTTCCAGGAAGCCGCCAAAAAAGCCAAACCGGTTATCTTAGAGCCTATTATGAAAGTGGAAGTGGTAGTACCCGAAAAATTTATGGGCGACATCACCGGCCATCTTTCTTCAAAGAGAGGACTGATCGAAGGAATGGATGATAGAGCAGGACTCAAAGTTGTTCGCGCTAAAGTGCCTCTTTCCGAGCTCTTTGGCTATGTCACCACACTCCGCTCAATGACTGAAGGAAGGGGTAGTGCCAACATTGAATTTGACCACTATGCCATCGTGCCTCCAAACGTCGCGCTCTCTATCGCCGAAGCGAGGAAATAAAAAACCGTCGAATCTCCCAGATAGATTCGACGGCGTACAAGAGGAGCTCCTAGAGTTCAACCAGGGGCTGCGAAAGCACGGAACGGGTATACCGCCGTGCGACGGCAGACCTTACTTCGGCCATTGGGGGCCTACTTCTCCAGTATCGGTCGGTGGCTCACTCTCTTTTTATATTATACACCCAAACAATACAAAAGTCAAGGATTTGAGAAAATATGTTAGGGAATAATGATAAAACCCCACCCGGCTTTCAGCCACCCTCCCCTTGATCAGGGGAGGGAACGCAATAATTCTAGATTGTAGTGTTTTACCTCCCCCGAACAGGGGGAGGTCGAGACGAAGTCCGGGTGGGGTGAAATTTAGAATAATTATGTTATACTCGAATCATTACAATAATCGCGAGATATATTATTTTTGAATATTTTTGTTTCCAAATAATTTGGAGTCAAAAACATTCAAGAATGATCTCGCACAAAGAAAATGACATCAAAAAAGTTTGAAGTAGAAATTGGCGGTGAAAAAATGATAGCCGAATTTACCGATCTGGCCGAAAATGCTCACGGCTCGGTGATATTGAGATGTGATGACACGGTGGTGCTTGCCACGGCAGTGATTTCCAAAGGGGAAAAAGATTCGGATTATTTTCCTTTAACCGTTGAATATGAGGAGAGATTTTATGCCGCCGGCCAAATTTTGGGCTCGCGTTTTATGCGAAGGGAAGGCAGGCCTTCGGATGAAGCCATCCTTTCCGGCAGAATTGTTGATAGAACCATCAGACCGCTTTTTGATCAAAGTATGCGCAATGAAGTGCAAGTGGTAGTCACTGTACTCTCTCTTGATAAATATGATCCAGATGTTTTGGGAGTCATCGCCTCATCACTGGCTGTCGCTACCTCGCAAATCCCTTGGGACGGACCGGTTTCGGCGGTGAGAATCGGCAAACTCAAAGGTAAAGACGAATTTTTGGTCAATCCTTCTTATGAAATAAGAAAAGGAGAATATGAATTGGACTTACTGGCTTGCGGTAAAGATGGCACCATAAATATGATTGAAGTCGGTTCAAATGAAGTTACCGAAGAAGTTTTGATGAAGGCGCTTGAAAAAGCCAAGGAAGAATTAGAGAAAGTTCAAAAATTTCAGGAAAAAATAATTAAAGAAATAGGCAAGAAAAAAGTTGAGATTAAAAAAGTAGAAGTACCGGCAGATTTGAAAAAGGCTTTTGCCGAACAGGTAGTTTCAAAAATAGAAAGTGTTATAGGTGAAGCCGGCAAACGCAAAATTTATGCTCTGGAAGAAGAGTGGTTCAAATATCTCAACGGAAATATGCCCGAAGCCGACCAAAAAATAGCTGAGACGCTTTTCCATGAAGCTATCAATAATTTAATTCACAAAAAAGCTATTGAAGACAATGTGAGATTTGACGGTAGGGGGTTTGATGATGTGCGTCCACTTTTTGCCAAAGCCGGCGGTATCTCCAGCGTGCTTCATGGCTCAGGTATTTTCTACCGAGGAGGCACGCACATATTTTCTGCCCTGACTTTGGGCGGACCGGGCGACTCTCAAACGATAGACGGTATGGAAACTCAGACTGATAAAAGATTTATGCATCATTACAATTTCCCGCCGTTTTCTTCGGGCGAAGTCGGACGCGTAGGGGTGACTAACAGAAGGGCGACCGGCCATGGCGCTTTGGCAGAAAAAGCTTTGATACCAATATTGCCAAGCAAAGAAAATTTCCCTTACACTATCCGTATTGTTTCCGAAGCGCTGGCCTCAAACGGTTCTACCTCTATGGGTTCGGTTTGCGGTTCCACCTTGGCTCTTATGGATGCGGGTGTGCCGATTAAAAAACCGGTAGCCGGTATTGCTTCAGGTTTAATGTTGTCTGGCGAAAAATATAAAGTACTCACCGACATTCAAGGTCCGGAAGACGAACATGGCGATATGGATTTCAAAGTGGCTGGTACTCGTGATGGTGTGACAGCAGTGCAGATGGACGTCAAAGTAAATGGCATCCCTTTGTCAATTTTGAAAGAAGCTTTTGAAAAAGCCAAAATAGCGCGTATGAAAATATTGGATGTGATAGAAGCGGAAATAAAAGAACCTCGCAAAGAATTGTCGCCTAAAGCGCCAAGAATAATTTTGGTTAAAATAAGGCCGGACCAGATAGGTATGGTGATAGGTGGCGGTGGCAAAGTTATAAATGAAATCAAAGACAACACAGGTGTAGAAATTGATATTGAAGAAGATGGTAGTGTTTATATCACAGGCGAAGCAACGGGTGCCGAAAAAGCCAAAGCTCTGGTTGAAGCTATCGTCAAAGAATTTAAAGTAGGTGACAGAACAGAAGGGGAAGTGGTGCGAGTGGCTGATTTCGGAGTGATCGTGGAACTCGGGCCAAAGAGCGACGGATTGGTACACGTTTCCGAGATTGCTAATTTCAGAATAGACCGGGTGGAAACATATATGAGAGTGGGAATGAAAGTGCCGATATTGGTCAAAGGTGTAGATGAAAAAGGCAGACTGAAACTCTCCATCAAAGATGCCGATCCCAATTTCATTCAGAGAAAATAAATAGTATAATATAAATATGGATTCCGAAGAAGATAAAGAAAAATCTCCTGAACAAGATTTTGGCAAGGTGGTTGATACTTTGCATACTAAGCAGAAGCTTTCTTCTTTGCGCACCTATCAGGGCGATATGGCGGAATTCA
Source organism: uncultured Candidatus Saccharibacteria bacterium (assembly GCA_964361905.1). GTDB lineage: Bacteria > Patescibacteriota > Minisyncoccia > Phycocordibacterales > WO2-35-19 > WO2-35-19. The sequence continues at coordinate 3,576 of CAYICK010000007.1, forward strand.
TAAAAGAAAAAAATGAATCAGTTTTATCCATTTCAGCGAAAGAAAAGAAAAGGCAAGAGGAACGGGAAAAAATAGAAAAAAAGAAAGAAAAAGAATATGAAGAAGAAAGAAAAAGGCAGGAAAAAAACAGAAAAGAAAAGAAGGAAGAAAATAAAGAAACAAAAATAGAGGCGAAAACAGAACTGAAGACCTGGATAAAAATGGACGAAAAAGAAGAAGCTTTCCACAAACCCAAAAGAAGCGGTCTCCAAATGAACATCGTCACAATCATTTCAAGTTTATTACTGATTACACTGGGTATTTTCGCCGCTCTTTATGCTTTTAAATTTATAAACAAAGGACCGGTAAGTCCGGTCGTCATAAAAACCGAAATTGTCCCGTATAATAATTCTGTGGATTTATCAAATGTAACCAAAGAAAGTTTGGGGCAGGAACTTGGCAAAATTTCTCCATCCGGCGGTATTACTCTTGTAAAGATATCCGATACAAACAGTTTAGCATTTGAAAAAGCCGCCAACCTATTTAATTTTTTGGGGATATCGCTTCCGGGAGCTTTGGGAAGAACGCTCAAAGACCAATATATTGTCGGAGTAATATCTCAAGATAAAAACACCTCTCCATTTTTGGTAATTACGGTAAATGATTTCGGTAACGCTTTCTCGTCTATGCTTGAGTGGGAGACAACTATGGAAAAAGATTTGTCTTTCTTGAATACTGCTACTACTACTGGCACGGACACTTTCGTTTGGAAAGATATTATAATTAAAAATAAAGACACCAGAGGTCTGGCTAATCAAAGAAATCAGGCGAGAATCATCTATACTTTCCTGGATAAGAATACTATTTTGATTACAAACAGCATTTCTGCTATAGGGGCAATATCGTCAGCCTATGATTCTCGCAGTGTTGTCAGATAGTTTTATTGTGTTAAAATAAAAAAATGAGAAATGATATAGACATAAATTATTTTAAGAAAAATTTGGAAGAAGAGCTTGTTTTGGTTGAAAAAGAGCTTAATGATGTTGGCCGAAAAAATCCTGACAACAAAGAGGATTGGGAAGCCGAGCCGGCGGATATGAATGTAGACAGCGCCGATTCCAATGAAACAGCCGATAACATAGAAGAATTTGAGGAAAATACCGCAGTCTTGAAAGAATTGGAAATAAGATTTAACGATATAAAAGACGCGCTTAAAAAGATTGAAGAAGAAAAATACGGTCTTTGCGAAATATCCGGCGATCCCATAGAAGAAGATCGTCTTATCGCCAATCCGGCCGCCCGCACCTGCAAAAAGCATATGGAAAGTTAATTGAAAGATTGAATATCATGTCATACGCAAAAGTCCACAGCGCTCAAGCCAATCTTTTAAAACCTTATATTGTTGATGTGGAAGCAGACCTCTCACGAGGTCTGAATTCTTTTTCCATTGTGGGTTTGGGGGATAAGGCGGTGGAAGAAGCCAAAGATAGGATAAGCGCCGCGGTCAAAAACTCCGGTTTTGAATCTCCAAAATCCAAAAATCATAAAGTAGTTATTTCTCTTGCTCCGGCTGAAGTTAAAAAAGAAGGTTCGGGGCTTGATGTGGCCATTGCCCTCTCGTATCTCAAAGCTGCCGGCGATATCGTATTTGATGCCAAAGATAAAATATTTTTAGGCGAGCTTTCTTTGGATGGTTGTTTGCGATCTGTAAAGGGAGCGCTGGCTTTTGCAAGAAAAGCAAAAGAAAAAGGATTCAGAGAAATATATTTACCACTGGAAAATGCTCCAGAAGCGGCGCTGGTGGACGGCATCAGAGTTTACGGAGCGGAAACTTTGGTTGAAATAATAAATCATATTGCCCATGATACTGATTTGAATCAAAAATTAAAACCGCAGAATAAAAAAGAAGTAAAAAATTTGCATAACATCTCACTCGATTTGGCTGACATCAAAGGTCAAGAAGCGGCCAAGAGGGCGCTTGAGATAGCGGCTGCCGGCGGGCACAATATAGCTCTTTACGGTCCGCCGGGCACCGGCAAAAGCATGCTCGCTAAAGCCATGCCCGGGATATTACCACCGCTTTCTTTTGATGAGGTTTTGGAAGTGACTGAAATTCACTCTATGACCGGAGCTTTGACTGATGTTTTGGTGGCCGAGAGGCCATTCCGCTCGCCTCATCACACCGCTTCTTATGTAGCTCTCATTGGCGGTGGTACTAACCCTCGGCCGGGGGAGGTGACATTGGCCCACAAAGGCGTTTTATTTCTAGACGAATTTCCTGAATTTGAAAATAAAGCCATTGAATCTTTGCGCGAACCTCTTGAAGAAAAAACGGTCTCGGTTTCTCGCGCGCGCGGTACCGTCAAATTCCCGGCGCATTTTATATTGGTGGCCGCCATGAACCCTTGCCCCTGCGGAAATTTTGGAATAAAAGGGAAGCCCTGCACATGTTCTCCTTTGCAAATTGAAAGATATAAAAGGAAAATATCAGGACCCATTATTGACCGCATTGATATTTGGACCGAAGTTTCCAAAGTAGACCACGACAAGCTGACCGAAAAAGCCGAAAAGAGTGAGAGTTTGCCGGCACGGGACAGGATAATCAAAGCTCGTGGCGTTCAGGCTAAAAGATTTCGCGATGCGGGGCGCAAAATTTCCACTAATTCCGAAATGAGCGCTCGCGATATCACTTTGATTTTAAAAATTTCAGACGAAGTCAAAGAAATTTTAAATAAATCTGCCCGTACCCTCGACCTCTCGGCCCGCTCCTATCACAAAATAATAAAACTGGCTCGCACCATCGCCGACCTTGATTCTTCTTTTGAAATCACCCCTTCCCATATCTTGGAAGCCATCTCCTACCGCCCTAAACAAAAGCAGTATTAAAAATGAAAAAAGTTTATTTAATTATTTTGGTTGCACTAGTTGGTGTGTTTTTTTATATGGATAAGTCCTTCTACTTCGCTCAGGATAAAGAAGCGAAAATTTTATTTGTGGGGGATATGATGTTTGATAGGTATATAAGGCAAGTGGGGTATAACAAAGGCGAGGATTATGTTTTCTCCTGCGTAAATAATTTTTTGAGAGATTTTGATTTGGTAGTCGGTAATTTGGAAGGGCCGATTACTGAAAATGCTTCGGTTAGTATATTTACCAAACCTGATAGTCCGGATAATTACAGATTTACTTTTCCCTCAGACACAGCCAAAATTTTGGTTAAAAATAATATAAAACTGGTCAATTTGGGCAATAACCATATAGGCAATTTCGGGCAGACAGGCATTGATTCTACAAAAAAGTTTCTGAAAGAATCGGGAGTGAATTATATAGATGACAGTTCTGTATATAGAACCAAAATAGGCGGCCAAAACATTTCTTTCATTTCTTATAATGAATTCGAAGAAATGACTCCTGAAAAAATAATTCAAAAAATAAAAGAAGAAAAAGAAAACAAACAAACAGTAATAGTTTATACGCATTGGGGAGACGAGTACGTCGCGCTCCCGCAGAGAGTTAAAAATATCGCCAAACTTTTCGCTATAGCAGGCGCGGATTTTATTATCGGTTCTCATCCGCATGTGGTTCTGGAAAACGAAAAAATCGGGGATACGATTATTTACTATTCGCTTGGCAATTTTATATTTGACCAATATTGGAATAAAGAAGTTTCTACCGGTTTGGTTTTAGAATTAAATATAAAAGATGGAAAAATAAACATAACTGAACACAAAGTTTCTTTAAAAAAAGACGGCCGCACTTGTTTGGAAAATTAAAATAAAAAATTAGAGGCCGGATTGTTGCTCCGGCCCCTTCAGGTAGTTGTCTTCATTTTTTATTACTCCACAACCAAAAACTTGGCTTTTGGAATAATATGGCACTCTGTATGAGCGGTTTCAGGACCGGTCCATCCTTCTACGTGTTGGACGGTTGGGTTTCCACTGAAGATGTGCCCACGGGAAAACACCCTTTGCTCTCGAAAAGAACCTATTTGTCGTGTGGTTTCTCTGTTTGTTTCGTCTTTCTCAAGAAAATTTAGCATAGAACCACCCTCCCATATATAAGAATCTGCCCATTTCAAATACCTGTCAACGAATTTATCTGGATAACTTTTTTGAAAAATTTAAAATAATCCACGACTGGGAAGAGAAAATGAAGTAAAAATGAGCTGTTTCGATATTTATCGATACAGCTCATTTATTTTGTTGTTTAAGAAAAAGGAACAGTTGGCGTGTGTATTTTAATGTAAGGCCATAGAGCCAGCCAAAACATATATTGGTTATGATTTGAACTAAGCCGCCAAGCATTATCTGCCTTAAATCACATCCGACTATGGCCGCTCCCAACATATAGATGGGTGTGGCATATAGGCAAAGAGACTGCCCCTGCTATTGCCAAGCCAAAATACTGGCTGAAAAAATCATCCAGCTTGGCGCAAAGGCGTCCGGCGGGATAATGCAGTAGGAAAAAAACGTGGGTCCACAACCATTGGAATTTGGTAAAATCCAAAACTTCTCTTTCCACAAAGAACACCAAATAACCAAGTGGCAGACCGTAAATCACAAGAGCAATCGTGTCAGGAACAAATGACCCGAGTTTTTTCTCTGTCATTTTTTCCTCCTTTCTAATTTAAGATATTACAGGATTGCCCCATAAAACAAAAGTCCCGCTCATGAAAGGGCGGAACTATGTTTATTGCAACCAAAACAAAACTTAAGTTGCCGTTGGGGGAGTTTTAATAACAGCAAGAAGTTTTGATATGACAGGAACAAACTCTACTGTGCTGAAATTTACAGACCCACAATGTCCGGTCTTGCGGTACTCAGCTATGTAGCTAATCCAACTTATACCACAGTTGCTCATTAAGTCATTTTGATCCAATCCGGCCAATTTTAGCTCTTGCAAAACTTTTTCCCTGACAACATCCTTCATCCGCAGATTTTTCATAACGAACCTCCAGATTCTTTATATACCTTTCATATATCTAAATCAACCTTTTGTGGAGATGCCGATATTGAAACCGGATGCAAACAAGTTTTGATAATGGTTCTACGCGATGTAGTTATTTTATTTCGCTTTAGGCGAAGTTTGATAATTGTTCTTTAAAATAACAAAATAAACAAATATCTAGTTTCTTAATTTCAAAAATAAAACGAAACAGCTTTTATTTTCTAGTCCGAAGTTATTACAACTCATTTCCTGAACAGACTTGAGGAGTGAGCCGCCGCTCAGGCGAACTTAATAAATTAAGTTCTAACGTAAGCGAAAGCAAAGTCGCCCACTCCAAAATATGGAGAAACAACAGACTTTGCCATTGCAAGAGTGTTTTTAGCACTTATGCTTTCCAAACTTTTAAAGAGTTTTTGGAGCTCTATCGCGCGCATTGTCAAAGAATCTCATTTGTCTAAACCTTTCATCCCCGCAAAATTTGCCTGTCTTGAGTTTGTCGAAAGACAGTTGCAAATTTTAGCGTCCCGCGAAGCTCTGCAAGAGCGAAGTGGGACAGGTAAACTTTGCGTGAACGATGTTTATTTTAATGAACGACGAAGTTCTCTGTCAGTATCTCTCTTTTTGATAGTCTCGCGTTTGTCATATTTTTTCTTGCCACGAACGATACCAATTTCCAATTTCAATTTTCTACCCTTATTATACACCGAAAGTGGTACGATTGTCAATCCTTTTTGGCCTTCTGTTTTGGCTAAATCCAGAATCTCTTTTTTAGTCAGCAACAACTTGCGGTTTCGGGTCGGGTCGTAATCTTTGGGGGTGTTGGCTGGCTGATATGGAGGTATTTGCATATTGATAACAAAAACCTCGTTACCTCTTACTGTTATATGGGATCCTTCTAGTGAACCTTGCCCCCTTTTTAAAGATTTAACTTCAAAACCAAGCAATTCAATGCCGGCCTCCAGTTTTTCCAGGATTTCATAGTTAAAATATGCTTTTTTATTCTGAACCAACGGCATGATGGTAATATTAGCATTTTTGTGCTACTATTGCCTCACTAAAATAAATCAAATGGCAAAATCAAACAAAAAAATCCCATTAAAGAAAATACCAAACGGTGGTATGAAGGGTTCTTTTTTCAGCAATTTCATAATAGGAGTTTTAATATTGTTTTTTGTTGTCTCAATTTATTCTTTGATTTTTGACGGAAACAGTAAAGAACAAATAGGTATTTCTGATTTGGCTTTAGCCGCTAAAACTGGCCAGATAAAGGAAATAAAAGTTATGAGCGAGTCAATCGACGCCACTTTCCAAGATGGCACCGTCAAAACTTCCAAAAAAGAAGACACGGCAAGTATCACTGAAACTTTATCAGCCTACGGTGTGACAACTGACCAGCTTGATAAAATAAAAGTTACAGTAAACCAAGATGGCGGATTTTTGTACTGGTTGATAAATCTTACTCCCATAATTTTTCCCATTCTTTTTATTGCGGTATTTATTTGGATAATGACGCGCCAGATGAAAGGGGCGGGGATGCAGGCGTTTTCTTTTGGCCAATCGAGGGCTCGGCTTACTGAACCGGATGACCAGAAACAGAGAGTGACTTTCAAAGATGTGGCAGGTTGCAAAGAGGCCAAAGAAGAACTTTCGGAAATAGTGGACTTCCTCAAAAATCCCAAAAAGTTTCTTGAAATTGGAGCCAGGATTCCCAAGGGCATATTGCTTATGGGTGCGCCCGGTACCGGCAAGACTCTCTTGGCGAGAGCCGTAGCGGGGGAGGCCGGTGTAGCTTTCTTCTCAATCTCCGGTTCGGAATTCGTGGAAATGTTCGTGGGTGTCGGCGCTTCGCGCGTGCGCGACCTTTTCCAAATTGCCAAAAAGGCGGCTCCGGCCATTATTTTTATGGACGAAATTGATGCGGTCGGCAGAGTCAGGGGTGGCGGGCTTGGCGGAGGTAATGATGAAAGGGAACAGACTTTAAACCAGATTTTGGTGGAAATGGACGGTTTTGAACCGGCTGAAAAAGTGGTGGTTATGGCCGCAACCAACAGGCCCGACGTTTTGGATCCGGCCCTGCTTCGTCCAGGCCGATTTGATCGCCGAGTGACTATCGATTTGCCGGACAGGGCTGATAGGGAAGAAATTTTGAAGATACATTCAAAAACGAAACCTTTTGCGGAAGATGTGAATTTGGTAGTCATTGCCGAACGCACCCCGGGATTTTCGGGTGCCGATTTATATAGCCTTATGAACGAAGCGGCGATCCTGGCAGCCAGAGAGAACCGCACCAAAGTGGCCCAGTTTGATTTGGTGCGTTCTATAGAAAAAGTTATGTTGGGGCCCGAAAGAAGAAGCCATATTCTTTCCAGAAAAGAAAAAGAAATTACCGCTTATCATGAAGCTGGACACGCTCTTGTGGCCAGTCTCTTGCCAAATGCCGACCCGATTCACAAAATTTCAATCATCAGTCGCGGCCGCGCTGCAGGTTATACTCTCAAGCTTCCATTTGAGGACAGGAAATTACAGTCCAAAAATGAATTTTTGGATGATATTGCGATGTCACTCGGTGGTTATGTAGCCGAAAAGATTGTTTTTGGAGATTTAACCACTGGGCCATCAAATGATTTACAGGTTTCTACCGCTTTAGCTCGGGATATGGTAACTAAATACGGAATGTCAGAAAACTTGGGGCCGGTGGCTCTTGAAGGGGCAGGCGGCAAAGCTCTTTTTGGCAGGGGGGTGAATGAAAAAGAATATTCCGAAGAAGTCGGTTCTATGATAGACAAAGAAGTTTCCAAAATAATGAAAGATGCGCACGAAAAAGCCGAAAAAATTGTAAAAGAGAACCGATCGCTTTTGGATATTATAGCCAAAAGGCTTATAGAAAAAGAGTCCATAGAACGTGATGAATTTGAATCAATATTGGTAGCCAACGGTATCCAGCCAAAAAAGAAAGAGGAGTTGGTTTAATGGTTTTTTGTGTTATATTTTTGATTAAGCATGTGTAGCTCAATGGTAGAGCGCTCGCCTTATACGCGATTGGTTGGGGGTTCGAGTCCCTCCACATGCACCATCAATTTTACTCCATATGCACCGCGACTTTGTTAGCGATGTGTTTTACGAGAAGGGGATATTTTTTTAATTCCAAATCTTCTTCAATAAGCCGTTTGGCCTCAAAGCGGGCGACTTCAACCATTTTGATATTTCGGAGAGCTTCCATGGCCAAGTCGGAGACGCCCCACTGTTTGGCACCGGCCAAATCGCCAGTTCCTCTTTGCTGTAAGTCGGCTTCAGCCAGTTCAAAACCGTTGCTGGAATTAGAGAATGATTTCAAACGACTGATGGTTTTTTGAGATTTGGTGTCGGCGAAGACGAAACAATAAGGTTTGAAAGAGCTTCTCAAAACTCGGCCACGTAGTTGATGCAACTGTGCTAAGCCGAATCTTTCGGCGTTTTCTATTATTATAACCGTGGCGTTTGGCACATTGACTCCTACTTCTACTACCGAGGTGGCAACCAAAATGTCGGTTTTGTTATCTTTAAAATCTCTCATTATTTTTTCTTTTTCTGCCGGTTTTAATTTGCCTGTAATTGCGCCTATTTTGAATTCCGGAAATACTTTTTCCTGCAATCTTTTGGTTTCTGAAATCACCGATTTGGCATTGATGGTGTTTTCTTTATCCGGATCCGGATCATTTATACGCGGACAGATGACGAAAACTTGCCGGCCGGTTTTTAATTCAGTTCTGACTTTTTCGTAAACACTCTCTCTTTCGTGAGACAAAACTATTTTGGTTTCGGGAATTTGTCTACCCGGCGGCAGTTCATCGAGCAAAGACAAATCGAGGTCTCCAAATACAGTTAAAGCCAAAGTGCGGGGGATAGGAGTGGCTGTCATTGATAAAAGATGTGGCGCGATATCATGTTTGTGGCGCAGTTCCATACGCTGTTGCACTCCGAAACGATGCTGTTCATCTATAACGATAAAAGCCAAATTTTTAAATTTAACGGTTTTTTGAATGAGAGCGTGGGTGCCGATGAGAATAGGAATTTCGCCATTTGCCACCCACTTGAGGAGTTGGGGCTTGGATATTTTGGTCCAAGTTTCTTTATTTGATTTTGAAGGGAATTTTTTGGCGCCACTGCCGGTTATGAGTCCGACAGGTAATTTGAATTTTGAGAAGTATTCTATAAAAGATTCAAAATGCTGCTCGGCCAAAATTTCGGTCGGAGCCATATAAGCCGTTTGCAAACTTCCACAAGTTTGCAAACGGCCCTGAGCGAAGTCGAAGGGCTTACTCATTGCTACTGCAAAAGTGGCAGTAGCGGCAACCGCGGTTTTGCCGGAGCCGACATCACCTTCGAGGAGCCGAGACATAGGATGGCCGGTTTTGAAATCACCAAGTATGGCTTCTATAGATTTGTTTTGGGCGCCCGTGAGGGGGAAAGGGAAAGTGCCTGTAAACTCTTTAATTTCTTTATCTTTTTTGATTATAGCAAAAGATTTTTCTCTTTGGGCGATGTATTTTTCTTTTTGCCGGTCGAGCTGGATTAAAAATATTTCTTCAAAAGCAAATCTTTTTCTGGCTATCTCGGCATCTTCTTTTTTCTTTGGAGAATGTATCCAAATTAGAGCAGTTTTAAGCGAAGGTAGGTGGTATCTATCTAAAATTTCTTGAGGAATCGGGTCTTCCAAACTGTCAAAGATGCCCTTTGACATAATTTTTTGGAGAGCGTGATAAATCCAATTTGAAGAAATGCTTTTGCTTTCCGGATAAACCGGCGACAAATTGAAACCATCTTCTTCGGAAAATAAAGATTCGCTCGTGCCCTCGGGAATTTCGGCCACTTTTTCTATTTTGGGATTGGAAAAATAAAGTTCGCTATTTCTCTCTGAAACTTTTCCTTCCAGTCTCACCAAATTTCCTTCAAAAAACATTTTGGCGATGTATGGCTGGCTGAACCAGATGATTTTTATCTTGCCGGTGGCGTCTTCAACTTCGGCCGTGGAGATAGCCACTCTGGATTTGAAAGTTTTGCCGGTCTTGAGTTTGGAAATTTTGCCGAACACTACCGCGTTTTCTCCGGGCGTTAAAAATTCAACAGATTTAACCAAGCCGGCTTCGCCGTACCTGGTCGGAAAATGCCGGAGCAAACTCTCGGCGGTTTTCAAACGCATTTTCAAGAGCGCTTTTTTCTGAAAAGGCGAAAGCCTAAAAATGATTTCCAGAGGAGTGTCGGTTTTGATTGTCATTGAGGTGTCGTGGAACTTGCAGTTGGGCATTGCGTAAATTCACAGTCGGGTCCGGTGCGACCGACATAAGAGCCGTCAGGGCAAAGCCTAGCTTCCATGGTACAGGCTACCGGCTCCTTTTCGTTCGGGTTTTTGTATTCAACGGGATTTGGATTATAAATATAAAGTAGCCCTCCAAAAATGAAGACTACGATAATAAAAATTAAAATAAATGTTTTATTTGCCAGCATTTACAGCTATTCTACAACTACCGTGCCGGTATTGGAAGAGTTCTTGTGGTTATGATAACCCCATGAACCAACGCGGTCAAAAGTGAAGCTGTAACTGCCTCCGTTTAAGACGGAAGCCTTTTCATCAAAACTCGGATAGTTTGTGTGAGTGGGATGAGGGTTTGAAGCCGCCCACATTTCTCCGGAGCTTTGATTTACGAAGGTGACGGTGTCACCCCGTTTTATACGGTTTTTGGAGAAAAGCCTCTACCGGTGTAATTAATCGTAAAGGTTTTTGCCGTATTTTCGTCAGTAGTTGTTGTCGTGTTATTTACTGCCGGAGCACTACTTTTTTTGAAAAATAAGAAGTACCCACCAGCCAATATAATAATAACGAGAATTACAATAAGTGATTTGTTCATATAAATAAGTTAACTAATAATTTTTAATTATACCAATAATATAGATATAATTTTTGGAGTTTCCGTTTCATTTTTTCTTGGCGGGCGTCTCGGGTTAAGTACCCATGAGGTTAGTAATCATAAGAGTATTTTAGCATGTTTTGACTGACTCTGTTGAAGTTTTCGGGTCTGATTTATTTTCTGAAAAAGTTTCTAATTCTCCTAATAAACATATTGTGTTTTTGTGCTTCTATTTCTATCCCCACTTCAATTTTAGTAATTTCTTTGCTCAAAGTTCTTCTACTTTCTTCATTTAATAATTCCGAAATTGGCTCCAACATCCATTTAGATAAAGAGCCTTGCCAAAGAATTTTCTTTACCATATCAATGTAAAATGATTGATCAAAAGCGCTTTTTAGTAGGGACCTAGAAGTTTCTAAATTAAATTGTTGGGTTTTTAAATTTTCTGAAAACATTACGTTGGTACTTGCCAGATGGTTATAAAAAGAATAGAGATTTGCATTTTCTCTAAAATTTATTAGTGAAGATTTGATATTTCTTAATTCTATTATTTTTTCTTCATGTCCAAATTTACAGTAAGCCCACATTCCTCCAATTAATGCCCCAAATAGTAAAACTAGAGTATTCACTATTGAATTTATAATATCTACAACTAACTTTGTCTTTTCCATAATTAAATCTCTCTCAAAAATTCATAATTAGCACTTGAAAACAAACTGTTCGGTAATTCATTGAGACGTTTTTTAATAACTTTTATAGCTGGTTCTGACTTATCAATTCCAATCCAAGAACGATTGAGCAATTGCGCTGCGACAAGAGTTGTACCAGATCCAGCAAAACAGTCGAGTATTAAATTTCCCTCATTTGAAGACGCTTCAATAATAAATTTTAATAAATCCAAACTTTTTTCTGTTGGATATTGAGGATATTGAGGATCTTTGAATTCCCAAATATCCTGCATTTTTTTCCCGCCTCTTTCATCAAGGAAGATTTTTTTGCGCGGAACACCATTTACTGACCATTCAATCAGTCCTTGCTTGTCCCATTCTTCCAAAATAGCTGGATCAGTTCGCCAGTGGCGACCCTTTGGGGGCTTCATTCCTTTCCATTCTTTGCTTGTGTTGCCGTTAGAAGTTTCTCCGGGTGCGTGGAGTGGAATTGTTGTATATTTTCGTCCATCTTTATCTAATTTCTTAAATAGACGTTCCTCGTCGTCTCGTGAAAAAGAAACGTGTGGGTCATTCCATGTTGGCGTAGCTGACTTTGAATAAAAAAGTATCAAATCTTTTATGTTGCCGTATGCCTTACGGTCAAAATTTTTGGGATTGCACTTAATACGAGTTATGTCATTGCGGAACATATCACGACCAAATACTTCGTCCATTATGAGTTTTACATAGTGTCCAATTTTGTAATCAATATGGAGATAGATTGACCCATGTTCTGATAAAAGCTCACGTAAAAAAATCAACCTCTCGCGCAAAAATTCTAAAAAATCTGCTCCAATAAGAGTGTCACTGTAAGCGATAGCGTCTCCATTGCTACTGCTGATTGTGTTTGCGCGATCATCACTGATTTTAAAATGTCCGTTTGTGGCAAATGGAGGATCAATGTAAATTAAATCAACCTTACCAGAATAATCGTCAAGTAATGTTTTCAGAGTAGAAAGATTGTCGGCATAAATTAGCTTATTTTTTGCTCCTTTGCCTGATATAGTTTTTAGTTCAGCTCTCGAAGTTTTTTCGAGTATATCTTTCTCAAATTTTTTGTTGTCATAAGTTATTTGCATATTTGCTATAACTGATATAGAAACTCACGCAAAACAAGCGCACTCATTATGTTTTCATCTTTGAGTTTACCTGTCATATCTTTATACATTTTGTTTTTGCCCTTGATGTATAAGACGCCATCAAGAATTGCTATCTTAATTGCCTTAACATTTTTAGCTTTTATTGTTGCAATAGCGTCATTGAATTGAGCATTTTGGTGTCCGCCAAAATCGGTCAAAAATTTTGCTTCACCGATAACATATTTTCCGTTGAAGCGACCGATAAAATCCAATCCTTTATTGTGCTTATAATTTAGATGTTCACGTGCAAATTTCATCATTTCCGCATCACTTGCATCTAAAATCATGTTTCCTTTTGTTTTTACAAATTCGTCTAATTTTATTGGTTCAATTCCCAGTGCTTTACTTCTTAGCCATCGTTTAAAAAGTGGACCAATCTGCCGGTTAGTTTCTTTTGCTTCTGAGGCACGAGCAAAAATTTCTTTTAACCCCATTTCGTAAAGACGACCAGCAAGTCGATCGGCAGTTTTCGGATTACGTTTAAGCGAATCTTTGTCTCGTTTAAGATAAGCAACATATGAATCTTTAATTGGGAAAAGTTTAAATTTTAGTAAATTTTCGAGTAAAGAAATATTATCTTTCTTTTTGAATGCAAGCTCTGTCTCTTTCCAAAGAGTTTTATCAATATCACGGATTCCTTCAGGTATTGTTGGGTAGACTTGGAACAAATCATCTAGATAGCTTCGTTGACCAGCATAATCAATGCTTAATTGGGTCCAATAATTTATCTTGTTGTTTTTCATAATTTTTTTCTTATTTTTTTAACATATTTTGTAATTAGTGTTCGGGGTCTGTCCGATACTAAAAACTAAAGGCGGAGAGTGTGGGATTCGGTTACGCATAATTTTCTGCTGAAAATTTGCGCTACCCCGGCTCGGCTCGTCAGCCTCCGCCTTTCTCATCTCACACGCGAAGCCAAATTTTGATACAGAAATATATCAAAATTTGTCTTTGCGGAGAGTGTGGGATTCGAACCCACGAAGGGCTTTAAGACCCTTACCTCGTTAGCAGTGAGGCGCTTTCGACCACTCAGCCAACTCTCCAATACATTTAAGACACCCATCATTCTTGCACGAAATCAAGCTTTTATCAAAGCTTTTTTGAAGGTTCATTTTATTAGTCTGCTATAATAACAGCAGGCTATTCGAGAAGCTGAAGGAGGCGTTCCTCCTGTACCGTTTTCGGGCAGGATAGGGGACGCCTCTGATTTTTATATTACAGTTTACTTTTGCAATCAATAGTGGCAGTATAAAAACAGAAGTAAAAACATAAGGAGGGTCCCATGGTTTCTGTGGTAATCCAATCTCTTTTTGCCGGACTGAAGAAACCTTATCATCTGCCGATGAAATACGGCAAAGGCAAGGTGGTGTCAAAGAATTTCGTTCCTTCTATTCCACTTCATCTTTCGGGCGAAACGGAAATGGATTTGGGCGCCAATATTCCAACATTTTCTCAAAGCGTCTGGTCTATAGAAGTAGAATTGTAGGGGCGCAAACATGTTCATTTTGTCAGCCGAGAGATGTACGGCTCTCTCTCGGTGGGTGATAGGGTCAGTGTGGGATACATCAACAGGAGGTTCACGGATTCCATATGCGTCAAAAACGTCTCTCGCGCTTAAGGCGCTTTCGGTCAAGGCGGCAAGGTTTTCCCTTCGCCGCCTTTTGCTTTTAATACACAGTTTTTATTTATGGCTATTTGATGGTGGTGTTATTATTAGTTACATAAATATTTATAAAAATAATTTAAAAATATGAACAAACTCCACGATTATTTGGCATCAAAACTCTCTTGGTACAAAAAATGGCATGAGCAACCGGTGCACAAAGAAACTCATTGGGTGGCTTTTATAGTTTTTACAGTGGTTGTAATGGGGGGTTCCGCGCAAATTATGAGCAATTTGATAATTGATGAACAAATTTCTCCGGAAAGTTCGTTAGCTGCGGTGGCGGTCGGCGGCATACACATCAATAAAAATTTATCTTCAAATCAGTATCAGACGAAAGTAAAACCCCCGTTTCCGACTATAGCTCTGTCTAAAGCGGTCCGTTCGGATGAAGCGATTACTGCTTTGGGCGACAAGCTGTCCGATGTCGCGGCATGGTATGGCAATACTGCGGACGAACTCAAAAATTTTCTTAAAAAAGACAAAGATTTATGGGTTGATAAAAAAGGCAGACTTTTGTATTTGGATGAAGGAATGGTTGCTCAAGGCACAATAGCGGGGTCAGAACCCCAGGGGGCCGCGCCTATTTCCGGGCCGTTCTCTCTGGACCAGACTTTCTTTTTGCACAGCAATCCGGGTTCAAGCAAAGTTCTTTATTTGGATTTTAACGGGGCGACCGTGACGAACACCGTATGGAATTCAAATTACAACAACGGCCAGACTATCAATGCTCTGGCATTTAGTCTCGACAGCGACCGCGCAACCTTTAATAATTCCGAACTTCAAATGATTCAAAATATCTGGTTTAGAGTTACCGAGGATTATGCTCCATTTGACGTTGATGTTACCACTGAAGAACCAACTGCGGGTTATCTAAATAGGAGTTACACAAATACCGTTGTCATTACTCCGACTAATTTTTACCCTAATGCCGGCGGAGTTTCTTATGTAGGAGTTTTTGATGACAGCAGTCCTTCTTACAAATATTCTTGGGCATTTTCAAACATGCTTCAAAATAGTGAAAAATATATTGGTGAAGCTGTTTCTCATGAAAGCGGTCATGCTTTTGGCCTTCACCACGAAGGTACAACTGCTGGTGTTACTTATTATCAAGGGCAGGGGAATTGGGCGCCGATTATGGGCAATTCATATTACAAACCCGTTACCCAATGGGCCAAGGGGGAATACACTGGAGCCAATAATGCTGAAGACCAAATACAGGTTATGCAAAATTATGGTTTAAGATTTTATCCAGATGACCACAGCAATACTACTTCCGTTGCTGGTGTGTTATCGGTTAATACCGACGGGACAGTTCATGGTCAAGGGGTTGCCGAACAGCGGTCTGATGTTGATGTTTTTAAATTTGCGGCTGGAGCAGGCTTAGTTAATCTTTCTCTTACGTCAGCGATACCATCTGGCGCAGGTGATTTGAACATTAAAGCAGAATTAAAAGACAGCGCCGGCACAGTTTTGGCATCTTCTGATCCCTCGGGCTTATCCGCTTCCATAAGTGCAACAGCTGCCGGAGGAACTTACTATTTGTCTATTAGCGGTGTTGGCGAAGCTGACCCTCTAACTACCGGTTATTCCGATTATGCAAGTCTTGGCCAATACTTCATTAACGGCACAGTTGTTTATGATCCGTCGATTGTATTTGATGAGCCTAATCAACCGCCTACGGCAATTATCTCAGCCACACCTCTTTCGGGCGGTTTCCCTCTAAATGTTAATTTCAACGGCTACAGTTCTTCCGATCCTGATGGCACGATAGCTTCTTATTATTGGGATTATGGGGATAGTTCGACAGGAACCGGAGCTTCTTCTTCCCATATCTATTTGGCCGCAGGAACATACACGGCGCAACTTACAGTTACCGATAATGATGGGGATCAAAGTTCAGTCACTACTGCAATATCTGTAAGTGACCCGAATATTATTCAAGCACCTTCAAACTTAAGAAGTTCGTTATCCGGTTCAACAATCACTCTTAACTGGAATGATAATTCTACCAATGAATCAGGCTTTTATATTGAGAGAGCCCCCAAAGGAAAGGGTGGCGCTCAAACTTACACCCAAGTGGGCCAAGTCGGGTCAAATGTTAAAACTTATACAGAAACTGTTGCAGTTGGCACATATTATTATAGGGTGAGAGCCTTTGGTTCAATCGGCAATACCTCAACCTATTCGAATGCTATTCAAGTACAGAGGAGAAAGTAAGTTGACTATTTTCCCACTATTTGTTAGCTTTAAGAAGCCCTTAGGGGCTTTTTAATAGATATGGCAAAAACTTCAGTAAAAGCAAGAGCACTCAAAAAGCCGAAATTCAGCACTCGGGCAACTCACCGATGCTTCAAATGCGGCCGTGGCAGGGGTTATATGGGAGATTTTGGCCTTTGCCGAATATGCTTCAGGGAGCTTGCTAATGAAGGAAGAATTCCGGGAGTTAAGAAATCATCTTGGTAAGTTGAGCCAAGCTTGCTTAGCGAAATGCTGAGCGAAGCGAAGTATCAATACTGCCTCGAAAAAATATGAATGACCCAATAGGAGATTTTATAATAAGAATAAAAAACGCCGGAGCTGTAAAAAAAGACAATATTTTGGTGCCTTTTTCAAAAATGAAGCTGGCTATAGCCGAGTTGCTTTTTGCTAAAGGTTATATGGGTGCTATTTCCGAAAAAACCAAAGGCAAAACTAAATATTTAAATATAAAATTGCTTTACACTGAAAATGGCAATCCGGTTGTCAGCGATGTCAGAAGAATGTCAAAACCTTCCCGCAGGCTTTATGAAAGCGCCAAAAATATCAAAAGATTTCGCAGGGGTTATGGCATGTCGGTTTTCTCAACTCCCAAAGGTATTATGGCGGATGTTGACGCTAAGAAAAATAATTTAGGAGGAGAATTTCTGTTTAATATTTGGTAGATACGAAAATTATGCGAAAGTTACGAAATGATAACGAAATTTTTTAAAAAATAAAAATAAAATGTCAAGGATAGGAAAAAAAGGAATAATAATACCGGAAAAAACAGAGGTTAAAATGGACTCCGGCGTAATTTCCGTTAAAGGCCCCAAAGGTTCTTTGGAAAGAAGTTTTCGTCCTGACATTGCTATTATTATAGAAGGTAACCAAGTTTCACTTTCTGCGCCCAAACAAAACAAGCAGATAAACGCTCTTTGGGGAACTTATGCCTCTCATATCAAAAATATGGTCAAGGGTGTAAATGTAGGTTTTGAGAAGAAGCTTATTTTGGAAGGCGTGGGCTTTAAATCTCAGGTGACTGGAACCAAATTGGTGCTGGCGCTCGGATTTTCCCATCCGGTAGAAATGGAAATTCCGGTAGGACTCACTGTGAAAGCCGAGAAAAACCTTCTAACCATATCCGGTATTGATAAAGAACTCGTAGGCTCCTTCGCTGCCAAAGTGAGAGATTTGAAAAAGCCGGAACCTTACAAAGGTAAAGGATTCAGATATCATGATGAAATCATAAGAAGAAAACAAGGTAAAAAGTCAGTTTAATTATTGAAAATTGGAAATTGAAAATTGAAAATTAATTATCGTGGATACAAAAATTAAAAAAATACAAAGAGAAAGAAGGAAAAAGCGCGTCAGAGCCAAAGTTTTTGGTGTGGCTGACAAACCCCGGCTTTCGGTTTTCAGGTCAAATAAATATATCACCGCTCAGCTTATAGATGATGCTAAAGGTGTTACTTTGGCCGCGGCTACCAGCCAAAATGCCAAAGGCAAGAGCGTTTTGGAAAAGGCCAAAGCTGTCGGAGTCTCAATAGCCGAACAAGCCAAAGCCAAGAAAATATCCAAAGCGGTTTTTGACAGAGGAGGTTACCTTTATACTGGGTCTGTTGCTGCTATAGCCGATGGAGCGCGGGAAGCCGGTCTGAAATTTTAATTATTTAAATTGAACTATGCCTGAAAAAGAAAAAAAAGAAATAAAAGAACTTGTCCCGCGAAGCGATAGCGAAGTGAGAGAAAAAATAATTCCTGCTGTTGCGGTTGGTAATTTTTCCAGAGACAAACGCAAAAATGAACGCAGACCATCGAGGCGGCCCGAGAGAGTCAGGCAGGAATTTGATAATAAAATCATAAGCGTCAGGAGAGTGACTCGCGTAGTCTCGGGTGGCCGCCGATTCAGTTTCAGTATTGCCGTAGTAGTCGGTGATAAGAAAGGCAAAGTCGGAGTCGGTATCGGTAAAGCCGGAGATACTCCGGTCGCTATTGAAAAAGCCACTCGTGATGCCAAAAAGCATATTATCAAAGTGGCTTTGACTTCAAAAGGTTCAATCGCTCATCCGGTAGAAACCAAATATTCCAGCGCCAGAGTATTCATAAATCCGGCTCCGGGCAAGGGCATTATCGCTGGCAGTGCTGTGAGGACTGTGCTGGAAATGGCCGGCATCAAAGAAGTTTCTTCCAAAATTCTTTCTAGATCCAAAAATAAACTAAACATTGCTAGAGCTACTATCAAAGCTTTGGAACAACTGAAAACGGAAAGGATTAAAAATAGATAAAAAACCATGCAATTTCATAATTTAAAAAAGAATAGAGCAAACAGAAAAGCCAAACAAGTCGGCCGTGGCGGCACTCGCGGCAAAACTTCCGGCCGTGGCACCAAAGGCCAGAACGCAAGGTCCGGCAGAAAGAAAAGGCCGGAAATGAGAGATATAATAAAAAGGTTGCCTAAACTTCGCGGTCGCGGTAAAAATTTCTTGAAATCCAGAAAGGTTAAACCTTTGGCAATAAATCTTTCTCGTGTGAAAGAACATTTCAAAGAGGGAGAAGAGATTAACGCCAAGACTCTTTTGGCCAAAGGCCTCATACAGACCTCTAGCGGAAAGATTCCGGCAATAAAAGTTTTAAATGGCTAACTTTATTCACAAATTAAAATTGGTATTGGGAGACAAGTTTTTAAGAAACAGAATCTTGTTTACTCTTTCGGTATTGGTTTTGTTCCGCCTTATGGCAGTCATTCCCATTCCCGGCATTGACACTTTAAAACTACAGCAATTTCTCTCCGGCAATGATTTCTTCGGTCTCCTCAACATCTTTTCCGGTGGCGGGCTTTCAAACCTTTCTATTATAATGTTGGGAGTCAGTCCTTACATCACTTCTTCCATCATCATGCAGCTGATGACCGTTATGTTTCCCAAACTCAAAGCGATGTATCAGGAAGAAGGTGACACTGGCAGGAGAAAATTTGCTCAATATTCCAGACTCATTACCGTGCCGCTGGCTTTTGCCCAAGGTTACGCTTTCATCGCCCTTCTTAAAAGCCAAGGTATTTTGGGACAGCTTACAGGTTTTGAGCTTGCTGTTGACTTGATAGTTATTACTGCCGGTTCGCTCCTCCTTATGTGGCTTGGCGAGCTTATTTCTGAGTTCGGTGTCGGCAACGGCGTTTCCTTGATAATATTTGCTGGTATAGTTTCTGTTCTACCCGGCTCTTTAGGTCAACTTATGATTGCCTTCGATCCTTCACAACTTCCGGCTTATGTTGGATTTATTGCTGCAGCCGTAGCTGTTATCTGGGGTGTAGTGGTTATCACCGAAGCTGAGAGACCGATACCGGTCACTTACGCCAAGCAAGTAAGAGGCAACAAAATGTATGGAGGGGTTTCCACTTATTTGCCTCTGCGAGTCAATCAAGCCGGAGTGATCCCAATTATATTCGCTCTCTCCATTTTGCTTTTCCCTCAGATGATAGTGCGTTTCTTAGCCAACTCTGCCAATGTTATTGTTCAAAAAATTTCCTCTGCCATACTGGCTTTTCTCGCCAACCAAACTTTTTACGGCATCGCTTATTTCCTTTTGGTTTTCATTTTCACATATTTTTACACCGCCATCACTTTTGACCCGGATTCAATTTCCAAAAACTTGCAAAGAAGTGGCGCTTTCATTCCCGGTGTCCGCCCGGGCGTTTCCACTTCCCAGCATATCGCCAAAATACTTTTCCGCTTGACCATGATTGGCGCGCTCTTCCTCAGTATCATTGCTGTTCTTCCGCTCATTGTTAAAGCGGCAACTGGCATCAGCGCTGTGGCTGTTGGCGGTACTTCTCTCCTCATCGTTGTCTCGGTGGTCATTGATCTCATCAAAAAAGTTGACGCCCAAATCTCCGCGAGGGAATACTAATTTTTTCTTTCCCAGAAGATGCCCTTTGAAGATCCTGCCCCAAAAGGGCATCTTCAAATTTCTAACCTCATCCCGTTTTTCTTACGAAAAACTGCCCTTCCCCTAGAAGCAGGGGAAGGGCTGGGGAAAAAATACTGTTTGACAAATTTAACGATCGTTCAAAACGTCAATCCTATTTCTTACGATATATCGTATAAAACAGCATACACAGATTAGTGACGACCGTCAGTGATGTGTGTATGCTTGATTTCTAAATATATAAAAGAAAAAAGTCCCGCACTAATTAAAGCCGGGGCTTTTT
>CAYICK010000008.1:0-22246 GCA_964361905.1 uncultured Candidatus Saccharibacteria bacterium
ATACCAAATAAAAATTATAAAAAGAGGAATGCTGCCGGTCTGCAATGTGGCGAATGGAAGTGAAGCGGAAAATTCGGTGAGACTAATTATTATTTGAGAAAGAAGATATGAAAGAACACCAAACGGCCAAGACAAGATCGTGCCAATGAAAGGCAGTATACCCAAAGCTCCGGTGAGTGCGCCGAGCGCCATTGTCCAAGGCACGAGCGGTAGTATAAGCGGATTAATTATAAAAGAAACTAAAGAAACGAAACCGGACATTTTGATAAGAAGTGGCAAAACGAAAAATTGAACGGCCAAGGTGGAAGCGATGATTTCGCGAATACCGAATTTTACAGGCAAGTATTTTTGAATTTTGTGTCTGGAAATAAAAGATAAAATAAAAGGCGAGAATAAAATCAAACCCAAAGTCGCCATGAAAGAGAGCTGGAAAGAAGGGTCGTAAAAAAGAATTATAGGATTCCATAGAAGCATCAGAAGTCCGGCAATAAAAAGCCAGCGCAAAGCGTCACTGGGTCTTCCCAAAAACCTAGCCAGAAGCGCAATGAAGGCCATGATACAGGCGCGAATGACAGTAGCCGTCAGCCCAACCATAAGCGCAAAAAGACTGATGAAAATGAGACTGAGCAAGAAACTTAAATTTCTTTTTCCAAAATAAGAAAGTGCATAAAAAACACCAGCGGCGATAATTGTGATATTGTAGCCGGACAAAACCACAATATGAATGAGGCCTACTTTTTTAAAATCATCCAAAAGAGTTTGGCCTAGAGATTGCTTGGCTCCAAAAATAACTCCTGCCAAAAGTGAAGAATTCGGTTCGGGTACAACAGCGTTTATTTTTTCTATAAATGTGTTTTTGAGCGAGTAAAGAACGGAAACAATTTTTCTTGTCCCGCGAAGTCCGGTGGAATCGGACGAAGTGGGATCTATCTGCGGACGATAAACCAAAAAATGAATGCTGTCTTTGGAAAGGTAAGAAACATAATCAAACTCGGTGCCATTATCGGCAATGAAATTTTCGGGTAGATCCAACCGGCCGGAAACTTTTATTTTGTCTCCATACCGGAATTCAGGGAAGCGGTCTGCAACCAACAAAATTAAACTTGTAGAGGAAGCGGATTTTACTGTGTAACGGGCTGAAGCATCTCTCACATCAGGCTCTTGCGAGACGACAGCCTCAAAAGAAATTTTTTGACCGACAAGTTTTAAAAGATTTGAATCGGGCGAAATATCAACAAAAGTCATTCTCAGAATTCCCACGCAAAATGCGATTCCAACTACCAAAATAATTTTTCCTATAGAGGAATTTTCTCTTTTAAAGTATAAAAACAGAGTGAACGAAATGAGAAATATCAAAGCTCCAACCGCCCAACCAAAACTAAAAATTTTTTCAAAAACAATTCCTAAGATAAATGAAACGACAAACTGATATATCATGAATGAAACCCTTTATAACCTTGTTTTAAGCCATTATATAACTTTACCTTTTCTCCATCGGCAAAACCGGTAGCGATTTCATCACACCTCTCATTCTCTTCGTGGCCGGAATGGCCTAAAACTTTTTTCCATTCGATATTTTTGCTGAGAGTTACTTCCAAAAGTTTTTCCCATAAATCTTTATTTAAAACTTCTCTTTTGTCTTCGGTGCGCCAATTATTTTTCTGCCAATTTTTAATCCAAATCGTAATGCCTTTTATTAAATATTCCGAATCGGCATGAATTTTAACATTTTCATTTTCAGGAATATTTTTAAGTGCTTCAATCGCCGCCATTATTTCCATCCTGTTATTAGTGGTTTTATTTTCTCTGCCACCAATCTCTTTTACATTTTCTCCGTCAAAAATAATAGCCGCAAAACCGCCAGGTCCGGGATTGCCTTTTGACGAGCCGTCTGTGTAAATTGTAATCATGATTTTATTCTACCATAACCCCACCCGGCTTTTCAGCCACCCTCCCCTTGATCAGGGGCGGGAAAACTAACTCTATACTCTATCTGCCTTCCCTCTCCTTAGACAAGGAGAGGGGTGGGTGAGGTCTGAAAAATGGGGCTAGAAAAAATCCACAATCCTCAAACGGATTTCGGAGCGGCCGCCAAAAAAAGATTTTTCAATATTGGCCACCAAATTAGTTTTAATACCTTCTTTCAAAGCCTCACCAAATTCATCAGGCGAAGAGAAAAATGAAATACCCCTCAAAACACACGAACCATCACGGAAATTTATAGAAAGATGTTCTTTAGCTTTGCCAAATCGATTTATTTTTTCAGGAATAACATCTTTAAAAATAAAAATTGGTTTTTCATTATCTATGCCAAACGGCGCCAGTTTCAAAATTTCGGAAACAGAATTTTCTGAAATATCTTTCAGATTTAATTCTGCATCAACCAAAATCTCAAAATTATTATTTACAATATGAGTACTTGCTTCAACAAGAGCATCTTCAAGAGTATGTATTTTTTCGAAATCTACAGAAAATCCGCCTGACATTTTATGTCCTCCGAATTCAACAAAACTATCTTTGGCTCTTTCCATAAGCGCCACCAGATCGGTCACACCGTCCGATCTGCATGAACCTTTTATAAATTCTCCTCCTTCTCTTCCCCACAAAAAAACAGGTCTGTTATATTCTTCTGCAATTGAACCTGCAACTAAACCAAGTAGTGCTGGCCGCCAATCGGGATTGCCCAAAACAATAACCGGCTTCTCTCCCCCATTTTCAAACTTTTCTCTTATTTTTTTCTTGGCCTCTTTGACGATGGTGGCTACAGCAGTTTTCCTTTCGTTATTTATATTTCCCAAATGTTTGACGCAAATTTCGGCTTCATCCAAATCTTCTGCCACTAACAGATTGAACGCGTCACGCGGATGGCCCATGCGCGAAGCTGCGTTGATTCGCGGGGTAACCATAAAAGCAATGTCATCCTCATTAAGATTAATTTTATTTATTTTTAATTCATAAAAAAGTTTGTTTAGTCCCAATCTTCTGCTTTTTCTTAAAACCGAAAGACCGAAGTAAGCCAGTGTCCTATTTTCTCCTGTAAGCGGCACCATATCGGAAAGAGTCGCCAATCCCACCAAATCAAGCAACCATTTGTGCTGGCCATCTTTAAAATTTAGTTTACCCCGAGCGAGCATAGCGAGTCGAAGGGCTTCAATCAATTTCCAGATCACTCCGGCACCGCAAAGTATTTTTTCAGGATATTGTGAATCTTTTCTTTTTGGATTGATAATAGCAAAAGCTTTTGGTAATTTACCATCTTCTTCGTGGTGGGCAGTAACGATCACGTCTATACCGGATTCGGTCAAACTTTTTATTTTTTCGTTTTCTTTTATTCCGCAGTCTACTGTTATAAGCAATTTGATCTTTTCTTCTTTTAATTTTTCCATTCCCTCAATGCTTAGCCCGTAGCCTTCAATGTGCCTGTCGGGAATATAATTTATAAAATTAGTAAATCCAATAAGTTTGAAAAAATCGTGCAGGAGCGCTCCGCCCGGGATGCCGTCAGCATCATAATCGCTCCATATACCTATCCTCTCCCCTTTTTCTATAGCAATCAAAATTCTATCAACCGCTTTTTTCATATCAGGCAAAAGGAAAGGGTCATGCAAATGATTTATGAAATCAGGATTTAAAAATTTCTCTTTGTCTTTGGGAGTTTTAATGCCTCTATTATGTAAAAGCTGTTCTATGAGGTTGTCGGATACTTTTGGCTTTACAGAGTATTTTTTAGGCATAGGGACATAATAACACCCCCAACCCCCTCTTACATTAAGAGGGGGCAAAAAGACGTGGTATAATTAAATTATGAATGAATGCATTTTTTGTAAAATTATAAAAAAAGAGATTCCGGCTCATATTGTTTATGAAGACGACAATTTCATGGCCTTTTTGGATATTAACCCTTTGTCGCCTGGCCACTGCATGGTAATTCCCAAAGAGCATTATCGCTGGGTTTGGGATGTTCCAAATGTTGGTGAATATTTTGAAGTGGCGAGAAAAGTCGCCAAAGCTCAAATGAAAGCCTTCAACACAGACTGGATTCTTTCAAAAATTGTCGGCGAAGACGTCCCCCACGCCCACATTTGGGTTTATCCAAACAATAAAATTCAAGGTAGCCCAAAAGATTTTGAGACAAACGCCAAAAAAATAAAAGAAAATCTAAGCTAATGCCTCAATACCAGGCAAGGTGCCGTTAGCTAGAAAATCAAGCATCGCGCCGCCGGCATTTGAGATGAAGCCGTGGCCGGTAATGTCACATTCTGTTTCCGGACTAACTGTAGCCAAAGTGTCACCGCCGCCAATCACGAGTTTTGCCGAACTTTCGGCCAACATTCTTGCTAAAGCATTAGTGCCAGCAATAAAACCTTTTTCATAATTTCCGAGCGGGCCATTCCATAAAACAAATTTGGCTGCTTTTATTTTTTCTTTCAAAATTTCCAAAGTTTCAGGATTGGCATCCATAGCCGCATAGTCTCCGACTGGGAAAATTATTTGGGGATTATCGGCAATAGGGCTGCCGTTTTTATCAGACATTTCCGAAGCTTTGACCGCCAAAGCCCCACCAATAAAAATATCATCGGCAGTTTCCAAAAATTTCTCCACCAACGGTAGTTTGGTTTCAAACTTAGCGCCACCAAAAATAACAAGGAAGGGATGCTCTGGATTGAAAGCTTCCGATAAATTTTGGTACTCATTCAAAAACCTGAAACCGGCAAAATGGGGCAAAAGTTTTGGTATCCCAACAATTGAAGCACCTCTTCTGTGTGATTCCGGAAAAGCTTCGTTTACGTAAATTTCTGCCTTAACCGCTAATTCTTTTGCAAAATTTTCATCATTAGAATCTTCTCCAGGATTCATTCTCAAATTTTCCAAAAACTCGCAGCCTTCAGTCAAAATTATATATTTGCTTTTGGCAAAATTAATTACAGGTTCCAAAGATTTTCCCTCCTTACCGAAATGACTAGCAATTATCGGCACACCGCCTTTATTTTTTATATATTCAATAGTTTTGAGAGATGCTTCTATTTTTGAAGCATCTACCACTTCCCTATTTTCATTTACAGGAACGTTCCAATCCACCCTCACGAAAACTCTGGTGCCTTCTTTTATATCCGCTTCTTCAATTGATTTCATATTTTTATTTTACTGTAACTGTTAATCCTAAACCAGAAACTACTTTTTTAAGAAAACCTAAAGTAGGATTAGTCCGGCCAGATTCAAAACGAGCTAAAGCTGATTGTTTGACTCCGATTTTTTCTGCTAATTCCCTTTGAGAAAGTTTTTGCCTAGCTCTGGCAATAATAATTGCCTTTAAAATACCAAACTCAAAAGCCGAGGCTTCATGAATTTTCCTATATTCCGGATCTTTCATCCATTCTGCTGTTATTTTAGAAAACGGAACCATTTGATATCCCAATTCTTTATCTTTTTTTGTTAATTTTTTCATACTCTATATGATAACATATATGTTATTAATGTTTCAACCATTTAAGACGATTTCTGGCAGTGCTTATATCTTTCAAAGCCAATTTTTGAGTCTTCTTACCTATTATATGAAGCAGAGCAATATTATTTTCATGGAAAGTATAAAATATTCTTATATTTTTAGAACTTTTAATCCGAAGTTCGTAAAGATCATTTTCAATTTTTCTACTAAAAGGCATTTCGATTTTGTATTCTTTTATTTTAAGCATCTCAATCGCCCATTCTACTTTATCTCTTTCTTCTTTCGATAAAGAATTAATAAATTTATCTATGTCTTTGTGTATTGAAAATGAATTCATTTTAAACAACAATGTGGTCTTCCTTTGTCCATCCTGGTTTGGAAAGAATTTCTACCCAACATTCATTTTCACTCTTTGCCCAATGAATATTGGGTGGTACTACAGTGTACAAACTTCCTTTTTGCAAAATGATTGTCTTTTCTTCATCATGCAATTCGAGAGTTCCAGAAAGAACTTTGTAGTTTTGGGTTGTCCTAATATGCTTATGAGGCTTACTTGATATTATAACTTCTACAGTTAAATCATATTCCGATTGATCTGATGCGGGTTCAATCTTTGTAACAAAATGCTCTCCCCGACCATCAAGATCGTAGGCTTTTTTATCAGGATACTTAACGGAAAGTTCGTTTAGAATTCTGTCTGACCGTTGTTTAGCAGACTCTTCCATAAATTTACTTCTTCAAATCCGCGGACTTCAAAATCTCGGCAAATTCGGGTTTGAGGGAGGCATGGCCGACGAGGAAGCCGCCAACATTGCCTTGTTCCAAAACCGCCCGGGCATTTTCAGCTTCAACTGCGGCGCCATAAAGTATTTTGCAACCACCGGCAATATCCCTGCCAAAAGTTTCGGCAATAATTTTCTTTATAAATAAAACTGTCTCGTGAATATCGGTCGGGGTCATCGCTTCCTTATAAGATTTGCCGATAGCCCAAACCGGTTCATAAGCAATAACAATGCCGACCAAATGTTTTTTGTGGAGGCCGGTCAGCGCTTCTTTGATTTGATTTTTGATGAGAGATAAGTGGCTTCCATCCTTGTCTCTTTGTTTTTCCCCGATACAAAGTATGGGCGTGAGTCCCGCGTCAAAAGCAATCTGCAATTTTTTGGCGACAATTTCACCGGTTTCGCCCATTGCCCTCCGCTCCGAATGACCAACAATGACAAATTTAGTCCCCAAATCTTTGACCATATCCACACTCACCTCTCCGGTGAAGGCTCCTTTGAGTTCGGTGGAAACATTTTGGGCACCCAAAAACACGTTTTTGGGATAATTTAATTTTGAAAGAGGAAAAATGAAAGGGAATGGTGGACAAACGACAATATCCGTATTTCTTAGTTCTTTGGCTGTTTTTCTGACCCTATTAAATATTTCCTTGGCTTTTTCCAAGCTCTCCGGGTTCATTTTCCAATTTGCCACTACGATATTACGTTTTTTCATATTTCTATTATAGCACCCCACCCGGCTTTTCAGCCACCCTCCCCTTGATCAGGGGAGGGAAAACACAAGACACACTCGAATAACGCGCATTCCCTCTCCTTAATCAAGGAGAGGGCGACGCGAAGCGCGGGGTGAGGTCATTCCACTTCCTTCCATTTCAAAATATCATACCCGCCGCCAGGACCGCTTGAGAAGTTGACGTTAATGAGCCCGCTTTCATAAGTGACAATCGAATCATTGTTCATATTTATTTGTTTGGCTGCAGCCGATTTGGCTCCGGAATTGTTGGCGAAGTTTATGGTGCCCTGCTGAGCATTTAATATCACTGTACCCGCATTATTGGAAACACCAACAGCATTGTCACTATTACTGGTGGTTACAAGCATGACATAACTGCCTGATTGGCCCGAACCGGCAAAGGTGGAATTATTGGAAATGTCCACCGTGCCATCGGTAACAATGACTCCGCTGTCATGACCATAAGCAGCAGTCAGTTTAACGGTTGACCCGTTGGAAACGATAATATTGCCGGTTACCCAGATGGTACCGGTAATATTTAAAATGTAGTTGTTATCAATAGTTAAGTTACCGTTTATTTTTTTAGGCCCCATAGAAGAACTGGAATTATCCAGATAAACATTACCGTTTATAACGCCACCGCTTTGGGCGGCATTTTTCCATTCTGTTATGTTACCGTCAGAAATAGGAAAAGCTTCCGGAGTCGGATCGGGCAAAGAAGTGTCGCAAGGTTTATTATTACCACTGCCAGTTTGGCAATAAAGGGCGCCGGATACATTCACTTCTGTGATATTGTGAGCGCGAGCATCATCGGTACTGCCCGAACCTACATTCATATTGCTTATGCTTGAGGTCAGTCCACCTATAAATATTCTGAAATAAGCATCCAAACCAGCTGGGGAAGTATCGTTCCATGCTCCGCCGTATTTGCCTATTTTGGCGATGCCATTTGCGTAAGTACTGTTGGCTCCGACAATATAATACCTGCTGGCATTATTGCCCCCGTCCAAAACCAACCAATAAGTTTGCCCCGCGATGAGCTCCGGGTTTGAAGACATGGGTACTTCTATCCAACCCAAACTGCCGGTTACCACAGAGGCAGAAAGTGTGCCCTGGGCCAAAATATTTGTGCCGGGTTTGCCGCCATCATCATCTGTAATCATGGCGGTCAAATTACCCGGAGTGCCTACTTTTCTGATAAGTACCTCTATTCTGTTTATGGGCATGGTTTGAGAAATTGTGAAGCTTTGGGTCAAATCTTCCTGGGCCGAGCTTGAGCCAAATTGTATAGTGGAGGGAGGAGAAACAGGAGCGTCGTTTATCTGGTCGGCTATTAAAGCCGCGGTGTTTGCCGCATAAGCGGACCCGGTAATACGAGCGCCGTTACTGCCGGTTATGTCACCATTGGAATAAACATTTCCGTTGACCGTAGAGTTGTTGCCCATAGTAATACCGCCGACGCCGGTTTGTAATCCATAATGGAATGATGCGCCGACGCCAGTAGTAAGCTCGGTTTCAACTTTCCTGATGTAATTGTTAGCATCCCCAAGCGCTGTGACAATTTTACTATTCATCGCATCCGCCACGGTAGTAACCACGCTATGGCCGCCTACATCAAGCGTTTGAGAAGACGACGTCAGAAATCCAAATTTCAAACGGTAAATCACGTCTTCCACTCCGGCTTCGGCGGCATAAAAACTTTGTCTGGAAATAGCCGCTGAGGTAGCCATCGCGAGATGCCTGATTACCGGATTAGTCAGGCCCAAAATCGAAGCCACACTAACACTGATGAAAAAAATTATACCGATGACCATGGCTTGGCCGCTATTCTTTTTTTGTTTATTTAAAAATTTAATCATAAATTATTTTTATTAATATGACCCCCTAAGGACCGCGAACCCATAAAATCTTTCGCTTTTGACGGTAGCGCCAGCAGTGCCGGACATTTCCAGTTCAATTCTCACCCCTTCGGAATTGGGACTGGTTAAATGGGTAAAAAGCAAATAAGTCGCGCTCACCGGCGATGATGTCAAAGCTACCGGAGCGCCCCCGTCTTTTGAAACTTGCAAGACTCCGGAAGCCGTATCAAATATCATCTCGTAAGAAATATGATTTTCATCTATACCCCAAACCGCTATAGTTCCCGGATGGATGCCGAGTACGCTATCGGTAACCTCAACACTTGAAGCGTTGCGGATTTCCCGAAGCATTTGTTCCATAGCTATAGTGCCGGAACTTTCAAGCTCGCGAGTAATTTTGATATTGCGATAAACTCCGCTTATAGAAACAAGCATCTGAACAATAACGGCCATGACAAATGTCAAAAGCACCACATACAAAATCATCTCTATCAGAGTGACACCCCCACTTCGCTTCGCTTCGCGGGGCAAGCTTTTTTTATTTTTAATTGCCGAAAATATTGCTAACATATGTTGTTATTTGGCTGGTAGTGGTCGCCGTATCTTTCCACCAGGAAACTTCTACTAATATTTTTTTAGTATTGGGGTCCGGTGTTCCGGATTCTGAAATATTTCCCGAAGCATCACGGCTGACATTCGAAACCGTAACTCTCCGGTCAAATCGGCCCAAAATAAAACTCGGCACCGTTGTCACGCCCCAGGCGCTTCCGTTAAAAGTTAAAGTGTAATGTGTGCCAGGGATTAGAGTGGCGATATTTGAAGTCCAGTTACTATCCCGCATAAATTTCACCGCCTCAATCCCCTCCTCCGCCAAAAATGAAGCTTGGAAGGTGGCCGGATTTGCGAGCGAAATTTTTATATATAAAACATAAATTTTCCAAACTACGAAAATAGCAAAACTGGCTATAAAAACCATAACCAAGACTTCAACCAAACTAAATCCCCTATTTTTCATTTATATTATTGTATCACCCCGGTACTAAGTATTGTAATAGTGGTGGAGGCGCTATTATCTTTGAGAGAAAGCGTAACCGTGCCGAAATTTGAAGTGTACCCGGTAAGACGGGTGAAAACCATATCAGCACCACCGCCATTTAAAGAATATTCGTAAAGATAAACTTTATTTGAAAATTCCATTATTTTTTCATTAGCACCTCCGGCCACATAAATACTGCCTTCAAATAAAACCACTTTGTCGTCTTGCAAATGGATGCCGAAGGGTTGAGCATCTTTTGATGCCATAGAAAGCAGCCTGGCATCACGGATAAAAGAAGTAAGTCCTGCCACATCTTTTTCCAAAGCGTCTTTTTTGCCCCAATTTGGAATAAAATAAAAAGAGATAGCGATGATAATGGTCATTATTATAATAACCACCAAAAGCTCCATCAAAGTGTAACCCCCGCTAATTTTTAATTTCCAATTTTCAATTTTCATCAAATTTTTATTGAATCGCATCAACCAAAGAGTAAGTTGGCAGCATCATGGCAATGGCGAAGACGCCAACCGCAACACCGATGAGTATCATAAGGAACGGTTCAATGATGGTAGAAAGGTCTTTGGTTTTTTGGTCCACTTCGGCTTCATAATAATCCGCGATGTTGTTCATCATATCGGTCATTTTGCCGGTCTCCTCACCTACCGAGAGCATCTCACCGACGAAAACCGGGTACAAATTACCGTTCGTATTGGAAAGAGAAACCGACAAAAGTTCTCCGGTTTCAACCTTTTTGGCGGCACCTTCAAGCAAATTTTTAAAATAATGATTTTGCAGCACTGCGGAAGCAATGCCGATAGCCGAAACAATATCCACTCCGGAAGAAATAAGGGAAGACAGAGTTCTAGTTGTCCTGGCGGCATTCAATTCCTTGGACAAGGTATTGATCATCGGCACATGAAGAGCTACAAAATCGGAAATATTTTTCCCTCTTTGAGTTCTAAGCCCGAATACAAAACCAAAGACAATAGCTAATATTGCTCCTATAGTTAAAAGGAAGTTGCCCACCAAAAAATCGCTAATAGCGATGATGATTCTGGTAGGCAGAGGCAGTTTGATGTTAAGACCTTCAAAAGTTGAGGTCAGAGTCGGCACCATATAAACCATAAGCAGAATGCCGATAACCACCATGAGAGACATAATCACCGAGGGATATATCATGGCACTCTTTATTTTTTTGGTGAGACCTTGAGATTTTTCCAGCTGGTCAGCGACAATCCGCAAAGAAGAAGAGAGTTTGCCGGATTCTTCACCGGCTTTTACCATAGAAACGAACAGGCTTGAAAACACCTCCGGATGAGCTTCCAAAGATTTGGATAATGTTTCTCCGCCATTGACCGAACTGCCAACGCTCTCCAATATAACTATCAGTTTTTTATTTTTTGACTGCTTTATTAAAATAGCCAGGGCGCGGGAGACCGAAAGGCCGGCATCCACCATGACCGAAAGATTTTTGGCAAAAGTTATGATTTCCTGAGATTTTATTTTTTTCTTTAATGAGAATATTTTAAAAGCGGATTTGGCGCCTTTTATTTCTTCGGCCGAAATTATAGAACCTCCCCAGGAGCGCACGGCTGCATAAAGAGCTCCTTTATCGGAAAATTCTTTAGTCTCTTCTTTTTCTTGCTCGTCTTTTATAAATTTGTATTTATATAAAGGCATTGTTAGTTTTAATTATAGCAATAATGAAAATAAAGTGGAAAAAATTTGGGTATAATTCTCTCAAACTTAACTCCCTAAATCCCTCTTAATTTAAGAGGGACCTTACGGAGTGCTTCGCACATCTATTTTTAAAAAAACACAAACGAAAAAGCTCTGCCGAAAAAACTGGTAGAGTTTTTCGTTCAGAGCTAAACATTGGATTTTTTATTCTCGTTTGTATTTTTATTATCGGATAAACCCGTCGCTTCTAAGAAATTGGCCAACGGATCCTCTTCATCTGTTTTGCACAACAAAAGAGGGTCAAAAGAATCCAAAATCATTGAATGAACTTCAAGACTTTTGTGTGTCCCAAACTTTCGTGCCTTTTCTCGCATTTTTATCCTCCAAAATCTAGCTTCATTATAGCATAGATATTCAAAAATTATTTATTTCGGAAACAATTCTCTTCAAAACTTTTTCAATATCATTTTCCACTTCACCATTCCAAAACCTAATTATCTTAATATTTGAAGCTTGTAAAATTCTTTCTCTATCTTTGTCATAAAGTCTAGTCTTACTTTCAGAATGTTCACTGCCATCAAGTTCGATTCCAAATCTCATTTTTGGACAATAAAAATCTAAAATGTAAGGACCAACACTGAATTGGCGATTGAATTTGAAGCCACCCAATCTTTTACCTCGCAAATATTCCCATAATTTTTTCTCTACATCTGTTTGATTAGCTCGTAGTTCTTTCCGGCGGCCTTTTAAAGATTTATTGTTAAACAAAAATTTATCCATCTTATTTATTATATACCTAACTCATCCCCTGCCCCTTCTCTTAATTTAAGAGAAGGGGTTGCAAACCCCTTCCATAAACCTCCTCTTATATTAAGAGGAGTTTGAGGAGTTAGGAAATAAAAATTGGGGCGAGTTACTCCGAAACAACTCTTAAAACTTCTTCAATAGTGGTTAAACCTTGGGCGGCTTTGAAAATACCGTCTTCAAGCATAGTGAGCATACCCTCTTTTTTGGCCTGAAGTTCCATATCTTCGGTGGTAGCACCCTTGATTATCAAATCTTTGATGGCGGTACTGACGTTGAGCACTTCATAGATACCGATACGGCTTTTGAAAGCTTCTTCTCCGGCATCTTTTTCGGGCCTGTAAAAAGGCACGTTGTCCCAATCATCTTTTTTACCTACGATTTTTTCGTCCTGTAAAACTTGAAGCACTCTTTCCAAGTTTACCACTTTGGAAATTGATTCTACTTCCGGTTTGGAAAGGTAATATTTTTCTTTTTTGCTGGATAATTTCCTGACCAGCCTTTGAGCGATAATAGCGTCTATAGTGGAAATAATGAGGAAAGGTTCCACTTTCATATCAATAAGCCTGGGCACCGCGCCGGCGGCTGAGTTGGTATGCAGAGTTGAAAGCACCAAATGCCCGGTCAGCGCGGCGTTGATAGCCAAGCTGGCCGTTTCGTTATCCCGGATTTCGCCGACCATTATGATATCCGGATCTTGACGGACCAAAGTGCGCAATCCTGAGGCGAAAGTTAGCCCTATTTCCGGCTTTACCTGGGTTTGATTGACTCTTTTCATTTGATATTCAATCGGATCCTCTATTGTGGAAATATTAACATCTGGTGTGTTTAAAATATCGAGCATGGTGTAAAGCGTAGTTGACTTACCCGATCCTGTCGGACCGGTAGTGAGAATCATACCGGTAGTATGCTGCAAAGTTTTATGCAAAAGTTCCAAACCTTGCCCATGGAAACCCAAAGATTCCAAAGTGAAACCGGAAACTGATTCGCGGAGTAACCTCATCACCACCTTTTCGCCGTAATAAACCGGTAAAGTAGAAACACGGAAAGAAACTTTTTCCCCGTTCAAGTCGATTTTAAACCTGCCGTCCTGAGGCAATCTTTTTTCATCAAGTTTTAAACTGGAAAGCACTTTGATGCGAGCTACCAATGAATAGCCGATGTGTTTGGGCAATATCATAGCGTCATGCAAAATGCCGTCAATTCTGTATCTCACCAAAATTTGGTCTTCCATCGGTTCTATGTGAATGTCTGAAGAGTTTTGAATGATGGCATGCTTGAGCAACGTATCCACGATACGCACTACCGGCAATTCTTCGGCCAATTTTTTGAGGTCGCCGAGCGACGCATTGTCGGCCGTAGGTAATTTTTCGGCTATGGTTTTTATTTCATCCGCATCACCTTTGATAAGGTCGCCAAACTCGTCTTTGAGATTTTTCTGATACTGGATTAAGACGGAGCGCATCGATTCGGAATCAGTCAGACGGGGCAAAATTTTAAGCCCCACTTTCTTTTTTATAGAGTTTAGAGCCTGTAAATCATCGGTATCAAGCATGGCCACCTCGAGAGAATCGTCTTTTTTGTTGAAAGCTACGATATTGTGCTTCCTGGCGATGGGTTCGGGCACAAGGTTGAGAATATCGTGATTTAAAACCTGATTTTTAAGATTTATAAAAGGAATACCCAAAATGTAAGCTTGCACTCGGCGCAAATCATCATCGGAAAACTTGCCTTTTGACACTAAGATATCGCTTAAAGGCTTCTTTTTTGTTTTAGCTTCTTTCTCGGCTTCCTCAACTTCCGACAGAGAAATCAGCCCGGCATCAATGATAAAATTTTTTATTTGTAAATCTTCTACATGCATATATGTGAAGATTCATTATATCAAAATAATGCAAATAAAAGAAAAATTTTTGTTTACAAAAATAATTAAGAAGTTCTGTTTCGGTTTCTCATTCCTGAAATGAGATATTTGCGCGGATTTTTATCGAGGTCTATGAAATCGTCAGCCGCTTCAATAAGGCGGGCTGAGGTAGATTTGCCAAACGAAGCGACTTCAACTTGGCATCCGTCGTTTTTTAAATATTCCACTAGAGGAACGTAGTCACCATCGCCTGTAATAAGTATTACCGCGTCCAATTTTGGCGCGAGCTTGATAGCGTCGACTGCCAGCCCGACATCCCAATCCCCTTTCTTGGCGCCACCGGCAAAAACTTGCAGATTTTTGGTCTTGGTTTCAATGCCGATTTTTTCCAACGCTTCAAAAAAACTTTTTTCTTCACCGGATTCAGTGGTGATGACGTAAGCGACCGCTCTCGTAAGCGACCTGCCGGCCAAACCTTCTTTGACAACTTGGTCGAAGTTTACTTTGGCTCCATAAATATTCTTGGCGCTGTGATAAAGATTTTGCGTGTCTATAAAAATACCAACTCTTTGGTTTTTGTGTTTAATTACTGCCACAGTATTAAATTAATTATTAAAATTTAAGAAACTTTCTTAAGATCCAGTTTCTTAACTAACGCATTATACCTTTTTGTATCCTTTTTCTCCAAATATTTCATATGAGTCTTCCGGTCAGCCACCAAACCCAAAAGGCCTCTGCGGGAGTGTTTATCTTTTTTGTTTTTCTTCAAATGTGCCGCCAAATCGTCAATCCGGCGTGAAAGCACGGCGATTTGTACCTCCGGACTGCCGGTATCGGTGTCATGAATTTTGACTTCTTTTATGACTCTCTGCTTTTTATTCTTTGTTAACATATTTCTTGTTTGAAAATTTTCGTAAGCTTTCGTAGCTTTCGCATAATTTTCGTATCCTTAGGATAGCATGAATCCATTTTTTCCGCAATATGCCTGTAAATAGCCTTTATTACCTTAATTTCTACCAAAATATCCCCCGTATACCCTAAACTTTGCAAACAGGGGACAGTTTTTGTTTTGTGCTAGAATATTTTTATGAAAAAAGAAACAAGTTTGGTTCCAACCGAAACAATAGAGCGTAAGATTTATTTAATAAAAGGAATGAAAGTAATGCTTGATAGTGATTTGGCGGATCTTTATGAAGTTCCTACTTTTAGGTTGAACGAAGCGGTCAAAAGAAACATAAAAAGATTCCCAGCAGACTTTATGTTTCAGCTTAACAAAAAAGAATTTGCAAACTTGACATCGCAATTTGCGATATCAAGTTATGGTGGCAGAAGGTATATTCCTTATGTCTTTACAGAACAGGGGGTGGCGATGCTAGCTTCCATATTGAAGAGCGAAAGAGCAATTCAAATGAATATTGCTATTGTTAGAGCATTTATAAAACTTCGCGAACTTTTAGCGACTCATAAGAATTTGGTTTTGGAAATTGGAAAAATAAAAAGAGAACAAAAAAACCAAAATCAAAAAATTAATTCTGTGATCAATGTTATAAATCAAATGCTCAATCCACCAATTGACGAAAACAAAGAACCTATGGGATTTAGAGACAGAAAAAATTAAGAACTTGAAGATGATCTTTTGGGGCAAAATCTTCAAAGGTCATCTTCTGGGAAAAAATATTGTGCGACGTTAAAAAATAAAAAGTGGTAGAATGGGAAGATGGCTCTAGATTTGGAACAATTAAAAAGACAATTTTTGGAATATGTGGAGATTGAAAAAGGCAGGGCGCTTAAGACGGTTGAGAACTATAATCATTATTTGACTGTTTTTTTGGAGCAAACTAAAGCTAAAAAACCAAGTGATATCAATGATAACGTAGTGAGGGAGTTCAGATTATGGTTAAACAGACAAGTAACGGGAAACAACAGGAAAACCGGAGAAACCATGTCTAGGAAGACTCAG
Organism: uncultured Candidatus Saccharibacteria bacterium; assembly: GCA_964361905.1. Taxonomy (GTDB): domain Bacteria; phylum Patescibacteriota; class Minisyncoccia; order Phycocordibacterales; family WO2-35-19; genus WO2-35-19. Next base: position 16,165 of record CAYICK010000008.1, read on the forward strand.
AATTATTACCTTATAGCCGTCAGGGCTTTCCTAAAATATTTAGCCAGACAAGAAATCAAGTCTATGCCCTCGGAGCGTATTGAACTGGCCAAAACTCCCGAAAGATCATTGGATTTGATAACTGACGCAGAGCTGAAAAGACTCCTCAAAGCCCCAGAGACCTTCACAGAAAGAGAGAAAATAAAAAAGGGAGAATCGGCTGAAGAAAATAATCGTGTAACAGAAACGAAAATATTGCGCGACAAGGCCATTATGGAGCTTCTTTTTTCCACCGGGCTTCGTGTTTCCGAACTTTGCGCTCTTACTCGTGACATAGACCTGACTACCGATGAATTATCGGTTATAGGCAAGGGCAGAAAAGTGCGAGTGGTTTTTATTTCAGACTATGCAAAAAAAGTTTTGAAAGAATATTTGGCAAAAAGGAAAGATATGGATGACTCTTTGTTTGCTCAAGTTTCCCATAATGGAAAAACCCAAGAAAAACAAGGCAAAAGTTTAGGTCTTACGCGTAGGTCTGTTGAAAGAATAGTGAAATATTATTCCACTAAAGCGGGTATTTCCAAAAGAGTCACTCCGCACACCATCCGCCATTGTTTTGCAACAGACTTACTTTCAAACGGCGCTGATTTACGCTCTGTTCAAGCTCTGCTCGGTCACGCCAACATAGGTACCACCCAAATCTACACCCACGTCACCGACAAACACTTGCGCGATATTCATAGGAAATTTCATAATCGTAAATAACCCCCTTAATCCCCCTTACATTAAGGGGGATTCGGAGGGAGACCCTCTCTTGTTGTAAGAGAGGGCTGGGTGAGTTATTCTTTTAACATGAAAATCATCTCTTGGAATGTAAATGGACTTAGGGCGGTGCATAAAAAGGGCTTATTTTTGCCATTTATTGAAAAATACAATCCGGATATTTTGTGCTTGCAAGAAATCAAATGGAAAGACCCCGCCCGACCGAGTCATTCGGGCAGGCAAAATGAGTTTGATTTGAAAGGTTATTTGGAATATTGGAATCCGGCCGAAAAAGCGGGTTATAGTGGCACAGCTATATTTTGCAAAGAAAAACCACTGAGTATTGTTTTTGGCTTCCCTTCTGAAATTTCGGAAAAATACAAATTAAACAAAGATGGGTACGGTGATCCAAACAAAGAAGGCCGAGTTTTAACGGCTGAGTTTAAAGATTTTTTCGTAGTAACTGTTTACACACCAAATTCCAAACAAGATTTGAGCCGTCTCCCCTTGCGTCATAAACAATGGGATCCGGCTTTTTTGGAACACATCAACCTCTTAAAAAATAATAAGCCGGTAATATTTTGCGGTGATTTAAATGTGGCCCACACCGAAGATGATTTAGCCAATCCAAAAGAGAACGGGGGTGAACACGGCTTCACCAAAGAAGAAAGAGAAGGAATTGATAAAGTAATAGAAGGCGGATTTATAGACACTTTTAGATATTTTACAAAGGGCAAAGGTTTCTACACTTGGTGGACGCCTTTCGCTAACGCCCGCGCCGGAAATATTGGTTGGAGATTGGATTATTTCTTTGCAAATAAAGAGTTTTTGCCAGAAATTAAAAGTTCTAAAATATTAAGAGAAGTCTTAGGTTCCGACCACTGCCCTATCGTATTAGAATTGAAAGATTGAAATAAGGAAAGATTTAAAGATTAAGAAAAACGGACACAACAAAACCGCCAAGATTGCCAAGATGCGGTGGAGGAATTTCGCAAAACAAAGCTATATTGACGGCTTGTAAAAACAAAAGAACATTTACTAAAGATAAGTACAGTTAAAATAGCGCCATCATAAAAATTGTATAAATATCTCTGTTTTTTAAAAAATTAAAAGAGTGAGGAGATTTATAATCTATTTTTATGTCTAACTAAACTTTCTTTAAATCCGATGCATTCGGATGTTAAAGAACGAATTGCTGAAGATAAAAAATATCAGCCCCGTCCGAATGGATTCATCCGGGCGGATGTCTGATATAGATTTTATGTCTTTTATAATTAATGTAAAGGACAAAAAGTGGATAACTCCTTTAGTCTTTTACTGCACATGATGTTTGCCTCTTATTTCCTTTATTTCTTTTTCCTCTTCTATTTCCTTCTTTTTTTTGCCTTCCTCACCTAGTTTCTTCAATTCTATATCGGACATTTTTGATAATTCAATAGTTTTCTTATCCAAATATTCTTCAGTATTCAAGGATGGGTCTTCCAAAACCTCTTCTAACAGCGCGTTTAGTATTTGCCCTATTTGGGGCCCGGGAGAAATATGCAAAACTTCCATAATTCTTTTGCCGTCAGTTTTAAGCATGCCAACTGATATGGGGTCCCTCATTACCTCTTCAAGCATGGATTTATATTTTCTTAGCCTATAAGGATTTTCTTTGGGCCTGCCGGTACCTATCCGGTCACAACCCCGCATATCTATCAAATCCCAGACATTTTCTTTGCCAACATTGGCCACAAGCCGTCTGACAGCGGAAGGAGTGATCTTTTCCGTATCAGAAAAGAACATGTGCCAACGCACAAGATTAGCTACCCGCTCTATTGTTTCACGTGAAAATCTTAAATCTTCTAGTATTTTCCTGGTTACACGTGAACCCACCACCTCATGTCCATAAAAAGTCCATTGTTTTGCTTCATTATCCCATCTTCTAGATTGGGGTTTGGCTATATCATGCAACAAAGCCCCGAGTCTCACATGTAACGAATACTCTTTATCAGCAGAGTGTTGAACGGTTTTAAGCAAATGTGTCCAAACATCAAAAGCGTGGGCTTTGTTTTGTTCTATGCCAACACTTTCTTCCAGTTCTGGAATTATGTAGTTTAGAAGGCCAAATTTTCTTAATATTTCCAGGCCACCACTTGGATTAGAGGACATAATGATTTTAATAAACTCATCTCTTATTCTTTCCTTAGAAATTTTGTTCAAAATATCCTTATTTTCTATAATTGATTTCTCGGTATCAGAATCAATAGGGAAGTTTAGTTCCACATGAAACCGAACGGCTCTAATTATCCTAAGGCCATCCTCAAAAAACCTCTCTTTAGGTTCGCCAACTGTTTTTATAACCTTTCTAGCCAAATCCGCTATTCCAAAAAATGGATCGATGATTTCACCGGTTTCAACATCATAAGCAATAGCGTTTATGGTGAAATCACGTCTTTTTAAGTCGTCCAGTATGTTTTTACTGAATTTCACACTATCCGGCCTCCTGTGGTCAGAATACGAGCTCTCAAGGCGGTATGGGGTGACTTCTATAATCTTCAAAGTCTCGTCTTCAGTTTCTTCATTGACAATTCCAACAGTACCAAAAGTATTTTCGTAAAAAGTTTTGGGAAATAGGGGAATAATCTCTTCCGGAGTGGCGTTAGTAGTAATGTCCCAGTCTTTTGGCTTTCTGCCCATAAACAAATCTCTGACACAACCGCCAACCAGATATGCTTCAAAACCCTGCCCGCCTGCGGCGTTCGGGCGGGCGACATCTTTGAGTGTTTTGGTTACACCTGAAACTTCTTCTGGTATCTTAAATTTTTCTATTTTAGCTTCATTAGACATAACAGTGGCGCGCCCGCCAGGACTCGGACCCGGAATAACGATTCCGAAGATCGTCGTGATATCCATTTCACTACGGGCGCATAAATAAATTATAACATAAGGACAAACTTCGTGGTGCGGGTGAGGAGAGTCGAACTCCTACTATTTGATTGGCAACCAAATGTTCTACCGCTAAACTACACCCGCAACATAATCAATTTAGCATAAATATTTTAATAAACAAAATCTTGTTTATGTCTTAAATGTAAAATTTTTGTTAAAATGTCTTTATGGTGTAGTTGACCTTAGTTTTTAACAAAACTGGGGATAACTTAGGGGACAAGGTGTATAAGTCAAAGTCAAAATTATGGCCAAACATAACGAAACCGGGGCGATAGGAGAAAACGTAGCGGTAAAATATCTTGAAAATAAAGGGTTTTTTATAATAGACAGAAATTATAGGAAAAAATGGGGAGAACTGGACATTATTGCTCAAAAAGACGGGCTGGTTCACTTCGTGGAAGTTAAAACGGTCAGCAGGAAAAGTTATGGTGGCAATTTTGAACAAGAAATAAACAATTACAGGCCGGAAGACAATATGCACCCATGGAAATTAAAACGGCTCCGCCGAGCCTTGCAAACATATTTGTTGGAGAAGTATAAGACTGATCCAATTTGGCAATTTGACCTGGCTTGTGTGTTTTTAGACCAAGAGAAACGCATAGCCAAAGTTAGGTTTATTAGAGATTTGATTTTATAATACGCTTAACTTATGCGGATTTTACATTTTTTAAAAAGAATCAAAAGGTCATTTTCAAACTCCAACCCCTTAATCAGAGTATTAATTTCAAAAGGCAATTTAATCGGTAATTTAAACGAATATAAAAGAAAATACCCTAAAATAGGTTTCGCTCCGGTCCTCAAAAGCAATGCCTACGGGCACGGATTGATTGAGATCGCAAAAATACTTGATAGGGAAGAGAAGCCGTTTTTTGTAGCAGATTCTCTTTTTGAGGCGCGAATTTTAAGAGAAAACGATATAAAATCAGACATTTTAATAATAGGGTATACCAGTCCAGAAAATATGACTCATAGCAAATTGCCCAATGTAGCCTTCACATTAACTAGCCTGGGCCAACTTGAAATTTTATCCGAAACAAAACACAAAGTTAAAATTCATATAAAAATAGATACGGGCATGCATAGGCAGGGTATTTTGCCGAATGAAATCAGAGAGACAATACGAGTAATAAAAAATAATTCAAATATAATTTTAGAAGGAATCTGCTCACATTTGGCAGATGCCGATAATCAAGATATTTCTTTTACCGAAGAACAAATCAAGAAGTGGAACAACGCTGTCAAAATATTTAAAGAAAATTTCGACGGTATTAAATATTTCCATTTATCGGCTACATCTGGGACAAAATATCTGGAAAAAACAGATGCAAATGTCGCCAGATTAGGAATTGGACTGTATGGGGCGATTGAAGAAAATAGTTTGAATTTGAAACCGGTTTTGGAAATGCAAACCATTATAAGTTCGGTAAAAAATATTTCCGCAGGCCAAGGTGTTGGGTACAATCTGACTTACAAAACTCCCAAAACTTTAATGGTTGCCACTGTTCCTGTAGGGTATTTTGAAGGAGTTGACAGGAGATTATCCAATTGCGGATTTTTCAAAATAGGAAATAATTTTTGTCCGATAATAGGCAGGGTGAGCATGAATATAACATCAATAGATGTAACCGACGCCGGCGCGGTTAAAGAAGGGGACAAGGTAGTGGTTATAAGCAATAACCCTAGCGATAAAAATTCTGTTTTAAATATAGCCAAAACAACCAGCACAATACCGTATGAAATTCTCGTTCATATTCCTCAACATCTCAAAAGAATTGTGGTGGAGTAATATTCGTTTATTTCCAATCTTGTGATAAGCTAAATGACGCCACGGAGTGTAGTATAGTGGTAGTATAAATGCTTTGGGAGCATTAGGTCCGAGTTCGATTCTCGGCACTCCGATGAAATAATGCCTGATTCAAAATTCAAAAAACAAATAGAGAACTTTGTGTGTGAAAACTGCGGAGAAAAAGTGGATGGCAACGGTTACACCAACCATTGCCCTCATTGCTTGTGGAGCAAACATGTGGATATTTTCCCCGGAGACAGAGCCCTACTCCGCCAAGGCTCCGCGGGGCAAGCCTGCGGCGGTATGATGGAACCAATTGATACGGAGGAAAATGGGGGAGAGTGGCAAGTAATTCAAAAATGCCAGAAGTGTGGCAAAATCCACAAAAACAAAATTTCTACCAACGATTGTTTTGACTGCCTGGTGAAAATAAAAGAGAGTAAAATTTAAATGGTGCGGGATGCCGGAATCGGACCGGCGACCAGTGTTTGGAAAACACTCATTTTGCCACTAAACTAATCCCGCTACACAAGCAATATTATCATATTTTATGATAGTATCTAGTTGCGGCCGCCGTAGTTAAATGGATTATAACAGTCCCGTCCTAAGGGATAGTTGAGGGTT
>CAYICK010000009.1:0-19017 GCA_964361905.1 uncultured Candidatus Saccharibacteria bacterium
GGAAGCGATCTCCAAAACAAATGTCTATGTGAGTGCGAACCGCCGGCCACGCCACGACACCTCTTTATTTTATAATAACAAACGAAAAATCGCCATTGCTGGCGACCTTTCGCAGACATTCATTTGTTAGAAAATAGCTTCTAACACTCACCCTACAAGTATATCACAGACTGAGATTTATTGCAAGATAACTGTGGAAAAGTCAAAGGGCGTCTTTTGGGACCGGGGCATTTCAAAGACGCCCTTTGACTTTTACGGATTCCTTCCGGCCTGTATCTCCTTTATATAATATTCTCCCTGGTCTTTGAAGGAAGGCTGTAATTTTATGATTTCTTGCAAAGTTTGGACGGCTTCCGCCCTCCTGCCGGCCTGCAAATATGCGGCGGTGAGAGTTATCCTGTGCTGCATATTTGTTGGATCAAGTTCAATCCTATTTTTCACTACCGCGATTATCTGGTCAAACTGTTTGAGAGACAAAAGCACCGTTATATATCTATCATCGAAAATCAGAATCTTCTCCGGTATAGTGCTCAAAATTTCATCTGAAAGAGCTTTGTTGCCCGAAGCGAGGAGCGTCAGCCCGTAAACAATCCGAGCTTCCTGATATGAAGTATCCAGTTCATAAGCGATCTTGGCCACAACTACAGCCTCGGCCGGTTTGTTATCAAACAGTTCGTTACTTACCAGCTCAAAGTATATTTGCTGTTTGGTGGGAGAAACTTTCTGGGCTTCTTTCAGCTGTTCAACCGCTTTGCCGTACCAGCCAAATCTGGAAAGAAAGATTCCATAAAAAAGGCGGTAGCGCGCATCGCTTGGCGCTATGCTGAGTTGTTTAATGAAAGATTTATCAACCAAATTAAACAACTGCTGTTTGAACTCCGGAGTAGCATTCTGATTTGCGGCCAAACCTATGGCAGTCTGGGAAATTTGTTCCAAGCTTTCGGAAAAGCCCATATTATAACCGGAAAGGGGTTTGGTATAAGCTTCTATCGTCCCCACCTTCCCCTGATTGTTCAATGCCAATACTGCCAAAAGATTTTTATTTTCCTGCCAAGGAATATAGACAACGAAATGTATGACAGCGGCGGTACAAATCAATATCAAAGCTTCGGTAACGGGTTTTGATTTTTCACTTTCAAACAATGCGCCCATTTTTTCTGAAATTTTATCCCATACAGCAAAAGGTGTTTCCATTGCATGGAAGTGCATGTAAGCGATAACGGTGAAAAGCAATATATAACTGGAAATCTGGTCAAAAACGAAAAGGTTGTTGAAAATGTAAGCAGACAAGAGCCCGAGGATTATAGCCTTTTCATTTTTGGATATATTTTCTTTTTCGGATTTGAAAATATAGTAGAGCAAAGCGAAAAATATGAACAGATAAGAGAGTAGCCCTAACGCGCCGCCGGCGATAAGCCAATCGAGAGGTGTGCTGTGCGCTCGGTCAAACCACGGTTCTTGATTATTGGCCATGCGAGGATCATAATATTTATTGAAGACGAAATTGAATCCCTCCTGGCCCCAGCCCAAAATCGGCCTATCCAAAAATCCTTTCCAAGCCATCGGCCAAACATAATATCGGCCTTGAGTTTTGATTTCGGAAAAAGAAAGAGAGGCAAAGCGGCTGAGCACCGGGCTTTTCTGCACAAAAGGCATATTTTTCAAAGCCAAGAATAACCCTATGAAAATAACCAGGCCTAAAACTCCCGCCATAGCCACCTTCCTTATGCCATCACCTTTTTGAGATTTAAACAATAAGTACAACAAAGTGATCAAAATACCTCCAAGCAAACCCAGTATGGCGCCTCTGGTAGCGGTGAAATATAAAACAATAATATCCAAAAGAGCGACAAGGGAGAGCAAAATTTTATTGCCTTTGCCTTTCAGTCTCACGAAAAGCAGACCGGCTAAGAATATATGGAAAACCATGTAAATACCGAGATAAGAAGCGTTACCAAGAGTGCCGTCAACCCTGACTCCACCTTGATTGATGGTTATATTGCCCGCCAACTGCATAAAAGAGTAGATGGACATAATAACCGAACCGGCAAGCGAGGTCGCCAAAAGCCGGTTCCATAATTCTTTAGTCTTCAAAACCGAACCCAAAACCACGAAATACGCTCCGAGATGCAAAAGAAGCGAGTATCCTTCCATTCTTTCAAAATTGCTCCAAAAAGCTTTAAATGAATTTATGGCGAAGAAATCCGCCACACCCATCACAACCAAAAACGCAATCAGAGCGCCCAATATCCAAGAAAATTTGGGCCGGTAAGATTTATCTCTTATAGCCAGCACCAGATAACAGGCAAAAATTATTTCCACAATAAGGCGAAAAACGAAGGCTTTGCCTGTAATAAAAGGAAAGAAGAGTGAGGAAGCCACCACCAAAGGCACGAAAGGCACCGCAAAAAGCCCTGTTAATATGATGTACTTTAACCAGTTGTTTGACATGCGCTATATGATACTAGAACGGTAATAAATATCAAATTATTAAATTTTTTTGAACTTTTTCAAAAGTTTAAATTTAATTTCTGCCATTTTCCAATCTTCCTCATTATCTATATCTTGAGCCTCCGATTCCGGCACTTCCAAGGGTACAGTAGACTTCATAAATAAAGTTTTTTGTTTCAAGAAACTTCCGACTTTAAAAAAATAAAACTGGCCGCAATCATGATAGGCGGGTTCCAAATCTTGCGAACGAACATTGTAATTTTCCGGCCAAAACATTTCCGCCATTCCATCCTCTTTTTTAATTCTAAATGCTCTTTGTATGGGAAAGCCAAATCTCATTACCGGCACCACCGAATCGGCACCGCTATCTACGAGCATCTGTTTGGCTTTTTGCAACCTTTCACTGGTGACAAAAACAGCGGTAGGAAATATGCAACATACATAATCAAATTCTTTCCCAAGTTTCTTGTACTCCACAATAACTTCTTCCAAAACGGGCGCGACAAAAACCATATCATTTGAATTCTCTTTGGAGCGGAAAAACGGCACCTTGGCGCCAAAAGATTTACTTAATTCTGCTATTTCTTTGTCATCAGTAGAAACCATTATGTCGTCGAAAATGCCGCTTTCTTTTGCCGCATCTATGGAATATTTAATGATTGGCTGTCCAACAAAATTCTTTATATTTTTTCTGGGAATCCTTTTGCTTCCGCCCCTTGCCGGTATTATAGCTAAAATTTTCATATTTTTATTTAAATCTTTATATAATCAATCCATTAAAAATATAAACAATTATCGGCAAAAAAACAAGCCTCTAATTTTAAGCAGGTTTTATTTTTTTGACTTTTTATAAAAAAATTTCTATACTTAAACACAGTTTACAAATTAGCCCAGTTTTATGAAAAAAATTAATGTAGCAATTGCCGGCGTAGGCAGCTTCACCAAAGCCCTGGTTGAGGGTGTTTCTTTTTATACCAAAAACCCCGAGGAAATAACTGGGTTAATAAACCCGACTATTGGCGAATACAAAATAGAAAACATAAATTTCGTATGTGCATTTGATGTGGATGATAGAAAGGTTGGCAAAACACTTCATGAAGCAATCTCTATGGGAATGAATGTTACAAAGGAAATTACAGAACCTTTGGATTACGGAGCCATGGTCCATAGGGGTCCAACTCTCGATGGGGTTATTGATGAAATGATAAAGGAAAATTTTATCCATGAGAGCAATGCTGAAGTGGTTGATGTTGTAAAAATTCTCAAAGAAACAAATACAGAAGTTCTCGTGAATCTTGTGCCGTCTGGGAGCGACCAGGCTACACTTTTTTATGCAGAAGCCGCGCTACAAGCTGGTTGCAGTTTTATAAATTGTATTCCTACGCCACTCGCAACAATTGCAAAATGGAGAAAAAAATTTGAAGAAAAAGGACTGGTTCTTTTAGGAGACGATACAAAAAGTCAACTGGGAGCAACTATGTTGAACAGATTTTTGTTGGAATTACTTCAAATGCGCGGAGTGAAAGTCACGAAATCCGAACAAATAAATCGTGGCGGCAATGCCGATCATTTTAACCTATTGTACCGTTTTAAATCCAAAGAGAAGTCTAAAAGCGAGACACTGAAGAAATTTCTGGGAACAACCGATGTAAAGCCGACAGTGCAGTTTTCTTATACTGGAGAACCGTCTGGCCATAAGCTTGTGAACCTTACAATTGAAGGGGAAATGTTTGGCCGTACTCCTATAGTTATAACTTCCGTAATTGAAGATGAAATTAGTATAAACGGCGCGGGCACGGTGATAGATGCGATACGAATTGCCAAATTTTTGACTGACACAGGAAAACAGAAAGAGTCAAAAAAGGTTTGCGCTTTCTTAATGAAAACGCCACCGAAGCAAATGTCAGATTCAGAGGCATTAAAAGCCTTTAGAAAAGTTTTGAGTGGTTAAAAATTTCACTGATTATTAATCATTCAACTCCCGTACAATTTCAAACGCTTCAGCATACTTATAGCCAGAAGTCATACCGCGGAATTTGGCAAGAATTTCTACCCCCTCATAAGAGCGCGGGTGCGGGTATGGACGCATTTCGTCTTTATAGATTTTCATCGCCTCAATTTTTTTATCAATAAAATTGCCAATGTTATTATAAAAATTTGGCACAAAAGTTTTTTCGGAACCGCTTGTTTCCCACTCAGTAGCAGAAAGAGTCTCAAAAGTTAAAATCTTCTTTACAAAAAATCCCGGCTGGGGCCGACAGACGGTTATCACTGCCTGAAACGTTAGTTTGTGATCAATGTTCAAATCCCCGCTATGGTGAGTATAAACAATATCCGGTTTTATTTTATCTATATATTTTTCAACTATTTTGGCAATGGAAAGCAGAGACACAGAATCAAACTGGTTATCTGGAAGTTTTTCCAAAAACAAATTCTTAAATCCCAGTTTCTTGCTTACCTGTTCTGCCTGTTTTTCCCTTTCTTTAATATCAGCCCTCGTTGCAGTACTGCGAGAAAGCACTCCGTCTCCCAAGATGAGAGCTGATACTTCATCTCCTTCTGCCGCATGTTTAAGTATTGTTCCACCAACACCCAAGATTTCATCGTCCGGATGAGCAACAATCACTAAAATTTTTTTATTCATATATTTGCATTAAAAATACGGCCATCGGATCTTATTATATTGCCATCTTCTACTCTTAGCGCAGCTAAATACTTTCCATATCCAGCCCCAAGATCAATATTTATATAGCCTTTCTTTATCAGGGGCTCTACACCCAAAAAAGTATGCCCCGCTACGACTCTGTACTTATCGAAGTAAAGCCTGTCCACATCCATTTTGTCGCGAAGAAAGTAATTCAGTTCGACAAACTGGAGCGGATCCTGCGATAGCTGTTCTGGTAAAAGACCGGCATGAAGTGCAATATACTTCCCTACGATATAATAGTCAATGTTTTTTTCTACAAATTTCAAAAATTCCACCAAACCTTCTTTCAGTTCTTCATGATTTTTACCCATTCTTTGCAGAGTATGCTGACCGTGCCTTTCAATAAAATCCCTGCGGAAAAGCTCGCCGTGGACTAGATATCGCTGCCAGATAAATTCATGGTTGCCCTTTATAAAAACGCAATTATAAGAGCGATTCAACTCAAGAAGAAAGGCAAGAGTTTCGTCCAGGGCGGGATTTTTGTCTATATAATCGCCCAAAAAAATAAAAATGTCTCCCTTTTTTGGATTGATAATTTTAAATAGCTTTTTTAACTCTGTAATATTGGAGTGAATATCTCCTATAATATAATTCATAAAACTTAAGAAGTGAAAAAGTTTTCTTCGTAGCAAAACAGTTGGATTCCGGGCTTTGTTTTCGGCGCCTTTTCAATTTTTTCTTTGTTAAAATATTTGAGGTAAAGTTCTACTTCATTTCCAAAAGCTTTATCTGTAAGCGTAGAGGTATTTGAGAGCCTGGGATTGATTTCGAATATATATGGACGAATTTTCCATAATTTTATTTGTATATTGAATGGGCCAAACGGACGCAGTTTTTCAACTACCTCCTTGGCTAATTTTTCTATGATGGCGCTTTTTTCAGTCACAGCCACCCTGGTAAGACCCTTTTTCCTTGATGCTACCCTTTTAGGAACTATGCCTACAATTTGGTTAAGATTATTAACCGTGACAGATATGGTATATTCCTCACCACCAATATATGGCTGCACTAAAATATCATTAAATTTTTTATTATAAAGTTTAAGATATCCCTCCAATTGATTGGGGTCTTTGACGATGTGGACTTCTCTAGATCCTCTGCCAAAAATCGGTTTAGCGATTGCCGGATACTTGATATCTTCTTTCTTTGCAAACGGCAAAAGGTGGGAAATATTCAATTTTTCCAAAACTTCCATTAATTTTTTCTTATTCAGACATAGCGCAATAAAATCTTTTGATGGAATAATGGCTAATAAAGATGGGTTATGTTCACAAAGTGCTTTTACGGGCAGTAATTCTTCATCCGCTCCGGGCACTACGCAATCTATTTTCCATTTTTTAATCAAAAATTCCATTCTTTTTGAATAACCCGGATCATCCCCAAAAGGAACTTTTTCAAACGGCAATCCTAAATATGGAGCAATGGTCTGGTCTGTCCCATCCACCAGGAAAACATTGAACCTATTTTTCATCTTTTTTGCCATATAAACGCATCTGCTCCCTCCTGCACACGTTATCAGAATATTTTTTTTCATATAATTATAATTAAATCTGTTTTTTTTCCAAGTTAAATAAAACTTTTTTGGTGTTTTGAACGGTCGTCAAATCTGGATTAACTGAGAAAATATCGAGGCCGGCTTTATAAAGATGGCTTATCATACTTGGTCTTGATGCCGCCTGCCCCCCAATAGCAGTGGAAACTCCGTAAGCCTTACAATATTCGATGGTTTTCAATATTGCCCGGAGGACCGCAGGGTTTTCCTCATTAAAAAGGTGGGATAATCTTACATCGGAACGATCGACGCCTAAAATTAGAGAGGTTAAATCGTTAGTTCCAAATATCATAAAATCAATTAGATTTTCTTCCAAGAAAGGCAGTATTCCTTCACCACTTAAAGCGGGTATCTCCACCATTACTCCATAAGCAACCGGCGAGGTGATTATTTTTTGGGCTAAAGATTTCCACGTTTTGTATTCTTGGGCATTGTGAACCATTGGAGCAAAAAGTCCGATTTTGGTTGCAGGAAATTCACTAGCCAAACGATTTATGACCTCAAATTGAAGGCCTGGCCAACTTACATTATCTAATGATGGTTCAAAATTGCCTAGATTAAGCCATTTATTATCAATTGATCTGGCAATTCCTCTAAATCCGACAATTTCATTTGATGTTTCTTTTTCATAATCTTTTCCTCCTTTTAAATGGAAAAGGTTGTTTGGCGAAAAATCATCTGTCCTGATCCAAAAAATCTTTCCCTCAAAACGTTTGACTGATTTTGCAAAGTGTTTGTAAAGCTCATCTGAAAATTTATTTGGACCATGTTTTTTTAAATACTTCAAAGGGTGCTGGCCAGCCATCATTTCCAAAATAGCAAATTCCATTCTGGCAAAACCTACTCCATCCGCTAAGTCTGGCAAAACTGACAAATCAGAAATGCACCTATTTGGAAAACCAAGATTGATACATACTTTTTTATCAGTTGATATACGAGTCTGAATCAAATTTTTTTTCTTAGTCGGAAATTTTACAGGTCCTTCAATTACTTCATTATTAGAAAGAGAATAAATTTTATCTCCAGAAAAATTCATCGAAGTTAAATGAAAAGAAATCCCCAATTCTTTGGCGGCAATCACTCCATGATCTGTTTTACCGAAATTTCCGGCAAAACCGACTACCCCCAGATCAATAGCCCTGATTACCAAACCCAATATGTCTCCATCATATACTATGTGTACCAAATCGCCTTTGCTTATCTTCTTCAAATCAGATAAATGAAAAACTTTTTTAAATCTGCCCCGAGCAAACGTGCCGAAATCCTGATTTTTATGTTTAATTTTATCCATTTTTATCCATATTAACCAAATCTTTTTTTCCATAAACTTTATTTTTAATGTCTTTTACTCCTTGTTTTTCTAGTTTAATCCTATCTATTATGTAATCACTCTTGCGAGCAGTCTCTACCAATCTTTTCCATTTCTTTGGTTCTCGAGAGATAAGAACATTTTCAGCTGAAACAAAGAGTGTGTTTAAACGATTGAAAGTTTTTGAAAGTTTTTTATCGGTTTGAATGAATATGCGAATTCTTTCCAGCGCCCACTCATTTGAAATTATCGTCACTTTTAGCGGTTTATTCTTATTGATAATTTTTGCCAAATAATTAAGTTGTTCCAGGGTATTATTTGAATTATCTTCTTCTATTATCGATTCTGGAAGTATACCGAATTCTATAAGTTCACTTTTAATGACACTGGAAACCGTCGGGGCATCGGGTATATTTTTAAATTGACCCCTTCCTCCTGAAGCAATTATAATTTGACTATTGTCATCTTTAAACAAAAGTCTTGCGGCTTCAACTCTCCATCTGCTATTGGTTATCCCATATAAATCTCCTCCACCTCCATCAAAAGAATCTGTTTGCCATTTATTATTCTTGTTTTTTAAAAGCCCTCCCCCCAGAATAACCAGAATTTTTTTATTGTTTATAATCATTAGATTTTTCAAGATTTATAATTTTTATTTCTCCAATACCCATTCGGAGAAAAGAGTGCCTTCTGGAGAAACACAACGGAAACCGAGTGACCGAGCCATAGCGAGGGATGGAACATTATCCGTCTTAATTCGTGCAAGCAGGCAACCATGTGAGATACCGATGATTTGATTTAGCATTTGCTTGCCATAGCCTTTCCCGCGAAATTTGGGGTCTATAACCCAGGATAATTCATAGTTGTTCTCTTTCTTATCTACCCTGGCCATACCCACAACTTCCTTATTCACTTCAGCTAAATAAATCTGACGATCCTGGCTAAAGAGTGACTTCTCAAACCACTTTGTATGTTCACTCCAAGATACAGGGTTGGGATTAAGGTAATGACGGTATGTGGATTCGTCATTTCGCCAATTAAACAAAGTTTTGCTGTCTTTTTTTTCGGCTGGTCTTAAGTTCATTTTATCTTTTTGCGATAAGCCGCCAAGACAGGGGAGTGCCAAACTTAATATTGGTTTTGGCGCAACGACCCAAAATGTTTTCAAAATATTTTGGAGGCAAACCGTAACCTGGTCTTATTGACCGTACATTATTTTTGGTGAATTTTTCTCCCCTTTTAACTTCTTTGACAACAAACAGTGATTTTCTGAAAATAATATTTTCTGATTCCCCTTTTCCTGCTTTGATAGAAGGTTTTCCGACTGCCTTTTCCGTTTCTCTGACCGATTTGACCAACTGACCAAACTCGTCCGGCTCAAGCGAAAAGGCTGCATCCGGCCCTCCTTCTTTCCGCGAAATAATGAGATGTTTTTCAATTATTGAAGCCCCTAGCGCAACTGCGGCGATCGCAGCCAAAATCCCCAAAGAGTGGTCGGATAGCCCGGTAATAACATTTAACTTTTTTGATATTTCCGGTATAGTGACCAGATTCATTTCTTCCGGCTTGGTCGGATAGGAACTGACGCAATGTAAAATCGCCACCTCAGGAGCGCCATTTTCTTTAAGCGTTTTTACAGCCAACTTTAACTCGGGAAGCGAAGCCATACCGCGCGACATGATAACCGGTTTTTTTGTCTGACCAATTCTTTTTAACAATGGGATATCTACTACTTCAAAAGAAGCCACTTTATAAAGCGCAACCTTCATTTTTTCCAAAAAGTCCACAGCGGTATTGTCAAAAGGACTTGAAAAGCAGATCAGCCCGCGTTTCTCAGCATATTTTTTTAATTTTGGTTGCCATTCCCAAGGCGTGTAAACTTTTTGATAAAGACTATAAAGCGTCTGACCCTTCCAGGCTTCATTAACCTTAACCTGAAAATATTTATTGTCGGAATTAATCGTTATTGTATCTGGAGTAAGAGTTTGTAACTTTATAGCATCAACACCAGCTTTAGCAGCAGCATCAATAATTTCAAATGCTTTCTTTATATTATGATGATGATTTCCAGACATTTCTGCCACAATAAAAGTTGGTTGTCCAGGACCAATTTTCCTTTTCCCCTTTGGAGTATTGATAGAAATGGACCTCATTGCCAATAGATTATCTTATTTTAAACTTTTTTGCAACCCTTGATAAGATATCATACAAATGTTATAATCCTCTTTAGAAAAGAGGGGTGATATGGCAAAATTTAAGAGATTTATCATCATGCTTTACTGGTTTGCGTTGGCTGGCCTGATAGTTGGCGGATTCGCCGAGTTGGCATACGGCAAGGGGTTGGCGGGTATTTTCCATCTCGCTTATTGGGCTCCTTCTATCAGTATGTTGGCGGTCATATCGGGTCAAGTGGATCTGCTTTCCTCAATTGAAAAAGGAAATGAAGTGAACATTAAGGCAAGATGCCTTGATTTCATTCATTGGCTTTTTCTGATGTTCCTTAATATTGGAGCTTGGTTAATCGGTGGGACGGCTATTTCTTGGTTCATCCTTAAAGTTGCGCTTTTGGGAATCATTGGTTGGGAAATCGGCGTCGGTATAAACAGGCGCTGGCATCCTACAAAGAACGAGAAAGTAATAGGTTTTATCGCTCTAGCATTCTCGATGATACTTGGAATCGGCGCTGGTTATGTTCGATATTTGGACACGAGCAAATTTGGGTGGGGCTGGATCGTAGAATCATCTACGGCAATTGTCTCTACTCTGATTGTCGCTTGGTGGATTTGGATGGATTTGACAACAATCTCGAAAAAGGCATTTGTATACCCGCGTCGCTTGTTCTTGAAGGGAATTTTTAGTAATTTCCTTATCTTATGGTTCTGGCTCCACATAATGTACATGGAAGGAAGTTTCGCTTATGGCGCAAAACATCAACTCGGACTGACTTTCAATGTAATCGTGGGAAACTTGCTCTATCTTTTATTCTACGCCACATATGAGTACCATCGTGCGCGACAAAAAAGAATTTTGCAAGAAAAAACTTCTTGATCTTTAACTTTCACACTTCAAGCGGGTGGGCGACTTATGTCATCCACCTGCTTTTATTTGTTGTCTTCTTTATTTGCCGTTATAGCTTTATAGTTGTTTGTTTTCAAAAGGCTGTCTTTGCCCAAACCGAGTTTTAATTTCTTCGAAATACGATACAGGTGAAATTTTACCTCTGCCTGAAACTCTTCTGCCGACATCTTGGTCAGATTAATCCTGAAATCTTGCCGGTCGCCAAGCGATAATAAATATTTTTCCTCGTCTTTGACTATGCCTTTGTCAAATATATATTTATACATGGGCGTCCCGGGTTGAGGCAATAAATAACCGGAGCTGGGGTAAGTATTGCACTTGTAGCAAAAATCCATGGTTTCTTTTATGGTTTTTTTTGTTTCTTGGGGATACCCAAGCACCAGACTTGTCCAAGAAGCTATGCCCGCTTTATCCAACAATTTTTTTTGCTTAATAAAATTTTCCGGGACCAGATGTTTATTCATAGCTTTTAAAATTTCCTTATTGGCCGATTCCAAAGAGAAGCCGAAGCCTTGGCAACCTGATCTTTTTATCCGTTTCAAGAGTGGCATATCTTCTTCCGAATTGAACAGGTCCGACCGGCAAGTTGCCGTCCAAAAAAACTTCAATTTCTCTTTTAACACTCGGTCCACAAATTCTTTCAGCACAGTTTTTGACGGAAAAGATAAGTCGTCGCAAAAAAGTATATAGTTAATGTTGTACCTTTTTTGCAGTTCTTTTATTTCCTTGATGATAGAATCTATTGAACGGTGCCTGTAACCATAACATTGGAAGACCTGATAGCAAAAAGTGCAGTGGAACGGGCATCCTCTGGCCGTATTGACCAAAAAAGCGCGGATCTGTTCCCGCGGCAGAGGCAAAGGCTCGTTAACCAACTGTTGAAAATTGGCGATATACGTCTTCATATCGAATAAATCCCATACGGGCGAAGGTATGGAGCTTACATCCTTAATAGCTTCTCTGTTCGGATTTTGAATAATTTTTCCATTACGTTTAAACCAAATTCCTTTAACCCCATCAAGAGCCTCGCCGTTTTTTATTCTGTCCAAAACTTCAATTATGGTTTCTTCCCCTTCGCCGATTACCGCCACATCAACTTTAGTTTTTGACAGAAGAATTTGCGGAATTGAGTCGGCCACGGAATTTCCGGCGATAATGATAGCCTTTTTATTAACCTTCCTTATAATCCGACTCAGATTTTTTACCATTTTATAGCCGGTTACAATACAGCCGAAGGCGACTACGTCAAACTCCTTTTCCGCTAAAAATTTTTCAATCTCTTTATCGCTTTTTCTATCCTTATCCAAGTCAAGCAACTCAAAATCATAGCCGGCCCGATGAATGGCGCTTAAAACATAAGAGAGGCCGAGAGGAAACATGATTTGCGGCCTGGTCGGCCGCAGACAAACATTTATCGCCAAAATTTTAATTTTTTTCATAAAACAAATTTATTAATTTTGCTATTCGTTTAATTAAAGCCTCGGATAAACCGGGAAAACAAGGCAGGGTGATGCAAGAATTGTGATAAATCTCTTCCATCGGTAACTTAAAGCCGGCATAGCCGATTTTTTGGTAATAAGGATGCGAATAAACAGCCGGGTAATGGAAATTGACTCCGACGCCGGCATTGCGCAAAAAATTATAAAGAGGTAACCTGTCCATTATTCTTTTTGTTCTGATGACATATACATGACAAGCAGAATCGGGGTTTGTTACCGGCAAAATAATTTCTTCGTGATTTCGCAAAGCTTCTTCATACCACGACACGACTCGCCTCCTTTTTTCAATAAATTTATCCAGTTTTTTTAGTTGGGAAATGCCTAAGGCCGCCTGGATATCAGTCATCCTGTAGTTGTAACCCATTTCAGCCATCACATTGAAACCGTTTTGATCTTTGTGAATGCCGTGGCTGCGAAGCGATAGGAGTTTCTCATAGTAATTTTTATTGTTAGTCAAAACTGCCCCGCCTTCGCCCGTCGTAATAGACTTGACGGGATGGAAGCTCATCACCGTCATATCTGATTTCAGATTTCCAATTTTTATACCCCCGTAAGAAGCGCCGAGAGCATGGCAAGCATCTTCGATTACCAAAAGATTTTTTTTCCTGGCAATTTTTAAAATAGTACCCATTTCACAAGGAGCTCCGGCAAAATGCACCGGTACAATGGCCTTGGTTTTTTTGGTAATCAGTTTTTCAATTTTTGTCTCATCAATATTGAAAGTATCTTCTTTAATATCGCAAAAAATCGGTTTGGCGCCTACAACCAAAAGCATATTGGATGTGGCTACGAAAGTATTGGGGACGGTTATTACTTCGTCCCCTGTTTTCAGATCAGCCGCCATATATGCAATATGCAACGCCGCAGTGCCGCTTGAGACCACCACCGCATATTTGGCTCCGCAGTAATTTGCCAAGTTTTCTTCAAATTTATTGATAGTCGGACCCTGCGTAATCCAATCGGATTTAAGAACGGCTGAAACGGCTCCGATATCTCTTTGGTCTATATATTGTTTGCTGTATGGAATCATTTATGTAAGTTTATTTGTGAATCAACATTAGCCTGAATTGCTCTTTCGTAAGCCACTTCGTGTTGGTATTGCTCGTAAAACAAAAGTCTTTTGTTAACTTCTTGCCGATAGCCAGTAATTTTTTGTAACGTTCCTTGGTGTTGAAAATATGCTCATTATGGGGCAGAACAACATAATAATCTTTAAGCTCAAGAGCATAGCGAGACTCTTCCGCAGTCAGGAGAATTTCGTGAATTTTCTCTCCGGGCCTCACACCGGTAAATTTTTTTATTGCCTTTGGAACAAGTGCATCAAAAAGGTCTATCAGCTTCATACTCGGAATCTTTGGTACAAAAATTTCGCCACCAGCCATATTTTCCAAAGCGAAAAGCACCAATTTAAAAGTCTGCTCAATATTTATCCAAAATCTGGTCATTTCTTCATGAGTAATATGGACGGTATCTTGATTCGGAGTCTTCAAGAGAGCTTCTACGACACTTCCTCTACTGCCAATAACATTACCGTACCTAACACAGCTAAATCCGGTTTTCCGAGCGCCATATGAATTGCCGCTGATCATAAGTTTTTCGGCGCATAATTTTGTAGAACCGTATAGATTGACCGGCTGAGCCGCCTTGTCGGTAGAAATGAGCAATACTTTTTTAACGTGCTGGTCGATAGCGGCATCAATAACATTTTGGCTGCCCAAAACATTGGTTTTGACCGCTTCAAAAGGGTTGTATTCAAGCATGGGCACTTGTTTTAGGGCAGCAGCATGCACTACTATATCAACACCATTAAATGCCCTTTCTAAGCGGGGCAAATCCCTGACGTCTCCCAGGAAAAATCGCATCCGCTTATCCTGTAATTCGGCGCTCATATTAAACTGTTTTAGCTCATCACGGCTAAAAATAATCAGTTTTTTTAAATCGGAATTTTCAAGCAAATGCTCGGCGAAACTTTTACCGAAAGAACCGGTGCCTCCGGTTATTAAAACTGTTTTATTTTTTAAAAAGTTTATCTTGGAAACATTATTGGTCTTCATATATTTTTTAAGTTATTTATTTTGTAGAAATAAGAATCTTTATCTTTAAGAAGTTCTTCGGGTTTTCCCTCTTCTACAATTTTGCCGCCATCAAGTACCAAAAGCTTGTGAGCATTGGCAATGGTTGAAAGCCGATGAGCAACCACCAAAACTGTCATTTTGCCTTTCAAATTCTCAATGACTTTTTGTATTTGCACCTCAGACTCATTATCAAGAGCGCTAGTGGCCTCATCCAGAATAAGAAATTGCGGTTTGCGAGTCAATACTCTGGCAATGACTATCCTTTGTCTCTGCCCGGCCGAAAGCATCACTCCCCTGTCTCCGATTACCGTATGGAACCCCCCTTTCAAGCTTTTAACGAAATCATAAATATTGGCCATATTGGCAGCTTCAATTATTTCTTCTTTCTTGATATCAGGATTATAAAACCTAATATTGTTTTCAATAGTATCATTAATAAGAAAAATATCTTGAGAGACATAGCCGATATTCTCTCTCCACGAACGTAAATCAATATCCGAAACGTTCTTGCCATCAATAAAAATATTTCCACCTGTCGGTTCAAAAAGCCTGAGCATAAGATCTACAATGGTAGTTTTGCCGGCTCCGGACGGCCCTATAAGGCCCACCATCTCGCCCTGATTAATTTTAAAGCTTAATCCATCCAGAATCGGTTTATCATTATCGTATGAAAAAGAGACACTTTTAAATTCAAGTTCTTTGTTAAAAGAAAATTTTTCTGTGCCACTATACTTTTCTTCAAACAATTCCGCTTCTTGTTCAAATTTTATAAGAGTTCTCAAATAGGGAGTCGTGTCGTTTATCATCTGGGCGCTAGCTTGCAATTGCTGGAAATAAAGGAAAATGCGCTGAATGAGATAGACCACCGCGGCAAACGAAGCGATATTGAAACCTGGTAATTTATATGAAAAGGCGAAAATAATCATAATAAATATGATCCCGAAAGGCTGCATCAGGGAGTCGGGAATCACCCGTAAAAAGTTAATTCTGGAAGACAAGTTTTTCAGGGATCGAAAATGCTCCTTCCCGATATGAGTCACCTCATTATCGGCCAGCATAACCTTGACTGTCTTCATACCTAAAATATTTTCATTGACGAAGTGAGCTATCGTCCTGTTTGTGCCTTCGATTTTATTGTTTGCAATTTTGGTGTTATACATAAGCGGTTTAAACAAAACAAAGAAGACGCCTGCCACAGCAATAGTAAAGAGTGTTGTAAACATTGATATATTTATGGCAATAAACAAATAGACCACAAGGCTGCTTACAATAATAACTACGTTGGAGATATGGCTTAGAAGAGTCTCCGTATTCATAACGTTGGTCATAAGTACAGTCTGGAGGTGGCCCATTTTTTGAGTCAAAAGATATGACCATCTGGTTTTAAGAGTTTTGGCAAAAAGATTGCTTCGAGTTTTTTCGGAATAATCAGAAGTAATACGAGCTTTGATATAACCGCTGGCGATAGAAACCACCGCCCGGAGAATAAAAAGCAGGCACATAAAAATAAGCAGGTATTTTAGTGAAAAAGGCACATGGGTAAATTCAAATACTTTACCTATGGATTTGGAAATGATATCGTCCCCTGTTTTGCCATTCCCCATAATGAAAGAGAACAGAGGAATGAGAGCATTGACACCCACGCCTTCAAGTAACCCGGCCAAAAGCCCCAAGACAGCCAAAAGAACAATATGGAGCTTATATTTGCCGAAGCCGTAATTATAAAGTCGGATAAAAGAAAGGGTTTTTGATTTTTTTGATATTTCTTTGGGCATAATCTTTACCATTTATTAATTTTATCAACAACTTTGTGTTTCAAACCCATATATGTTTTCGCGGCTTTTTCCTCAAGTTCCGGCGATATGACTCGCAATATTTCTTTGCCCAAGATTCGGTACTGTCTGCCCACTTTATTGGCGCGCAATATACCGTGTTTGAGCAGCCGCTTCATGGTGCTATTACTAACTTTTAGAAGCTTCTCTGCTTCATCGGTGGTATAAACCGCATTTGATTTTATTTCATCATTCATGGTTATATTAAGTATATGAGAAGTGTCATAAGGTGTCAATAAGTGCGTTGACGCATTTATCCCCCATTGCTATACTTGATTAAATAATAATGGAAAGTTTAAAAAACAAAAGAATTTTAATTTTTCAGCAAAGAGGCTGGGCTATCAATATCGGCCATTTTTTGGCTAAAAAACTTCAGAGTGAGGGGTGCAGATTGGCAGCTTTGACATTAAAAAGGACTACTCATGAATTTATTGCGAATCAAAAGGAAGTAACTTACGATTTTATAATAAGCAATGACGAAATCGAAAGTCGGCCCAAAGATTATCTTGGTGGAGACACATACACACTCGCCGAAATTGAGGAAGCGCTCGGCATTGAATCCATCTGGCCAATAGTAATGTCTCTCCGCAGTCATGTCCGTTCTTATAAAGACGGGTTTTATTACAGCTCTATGCAAAATGTTTCCGATGAGGGAATTATTGATTATGTAATGGCAGTTTATAAGTGCATAAAATTTATTTTTGAACAATTTTCTCCAGACCTGATCATTACACCGACATTCGTCGGCTTTCCTCATATTATGTTCAATTTATACGCAAAGAAAAAAGGTGTGCCCACGCAGGGAACGATTGATTCCAAAGTAAGCGGTATGTATCTTTTTTCTCATGATTATCTAGGAAGTTCGGGAGATTTTTGGAACAGATTAGACTTGCTCAACGCGGGGAATGAAAAAAGCCGGAATGAGGATAGGGCCAAGAAATACATAACGGAATTCAGAAAGAAATTTAAACACCCGACATATACATTTATAAGAAAGGAATTCCAAAGAACGTTCTACCAAAAAATCAGACATTTGGCATCGCCTTATTATCATATTCTCCGGTGGTATATCAAACGGCCGATGAGTGAGCTTGAGAGCACCGGCATCACCATTGACTACCGCCCGCCGAGAATTATTTTACGGGACCATTATTGCAAAGACAGATATGCCAAATTTATGAATAACTTTGAATATTACCCTTTTGATAAAGTCGGGAAATTTGTTTATTTCCCCCTCCAAGTCCAGCCGGAAGCCAGCTCTGATGTCAACGCTCCGTATTTTGTAAACCAGATGGAGGTGGCGCGACAAGTTGCCATGTCTCTGCCGGGTGATTACACGCTCGTGGTAAAAGAACACCCGACAATGCTTGGGTGGCAATCGCCTTCCAATATTGAAAAAATTGCCAGAACCGTCAATGTTAAATTGATTGACTACAGAATATCTACCGAAGAAGTTTTGAAAAGATGCGATTTGGTAGTTAGTTTGAGCTGTACCACTTTGGCCGAAGCCGCTTTTTTGAATAAACCGGCAATCCAACTCGGCAACTTGGGTATAACACTTAAATTGCCGAATATATTTAAACACTCGGACATGACCACCCTCACCTCAAAAATAAAAGAAGTTCTTAAAAAAGATGTTCGTAGCAAAGAATATGAACGTCGTTTGGAAAATTACGTTTCAGCGGTATATGACACGGGCTTTGATGTGGATTATATGAAAATTTGGGGAAGAGGCGGCAATGAGCAAGAGATGGAGGCCTTGTGGCAAGTTTATAAAAAAGAAATAAAGAACATCCTTATTTAATAATACTTAAAAATAATGAGTAATAACATCATATTAAGTATTATCATACCAACATATACGAGAGTGAAGTTTCTCGAGACAACCGTCAAATGTTTTGTTGACCAAATCAAGGCCGGCAAACTAGAGGATGTGATTGAGGTAATTATCGGCAATGATGCTTCAAAAGACGCTACGAGTATTTACGTAGACCAAATAAGCGCGCAGTACGATTTTGTTTATGGATTCAACAATTCTAAAAATCTCGGCCTTTCCCAAAATATTGAATTCCTTTTGGAAAAAGCCCGCGGGACATATGTCCTGATCTGTGATGATGATGACTTATTTAAAGATGGCGCTATCGTATATTTGATAGAGCGCATAAGGAATGAAAAACCCAATTTCATCATAATTAACACTTCAAATATACTCTCTCTTGACAATGCCAACCGCAATTTCAAAATTATCCTTGAAAATCGCCTGAACATTTTTAACAATATTTTTGTGGAAAATTTTCAAAAAAATCACGGCTTGCTCAAACCGGCACATAATTGGCTTTATCTGACCAATCTTCTGCCTGCCGTTGTCTTCAAAAAAGATTTGTTTGAATCGGAATCGGTTAATGCCCAAAAATATGTCCGGCCGGAAAATCTGTACCTGTGGCAAGCACAAGTCATTATCGGGATCAGCAAATATGGCAGACTGCTGGTCATTTCGGAATGTTTTGTCCTTCA
>CAYICK010000010.1:0-2046 GCA_964361905.1 uncultured Candidatus Saccharibacteria bacterium
AGAATTCCGTTCCAATTCAATTCTCTCAAGGGCACCACTTCGCTTTACTCCGCAAGCTTCGCGGTGCAAGCACTCACAACAAAAAACCGCGCAAGGCGGTTTTTTGTAAGTAGGAACAAGATCTTATTTTTCTTTATTCCAAATAATACCTCCGGTATTATTTGACGGCATCCTTCAAAGCTTTGGCGGCTCTGAATTTAGGAACTCTCATGGCTGCCACATTGACTGAAGCGCCAGTCCTAGGATTGCGAGCTACCCTGGCAGCTCTCTGTTTAGTTGAAAAAATACCAAGTCCGGCTATTGATACTTCGCCTCCTTTTTTGAGAGTGCCGACAATACCGTCTATGATAGTTTCAACGATTTCCTCAGCTTGAACTTTGGTGCCGCCAAGTTTCTCATGTACGGCATTTGCCAAATCTGCTTTATTCATTTTTTTAATATTAAACTAATAAATTTCCTCCAACTACAAGTATATATTTACTGGCTTTTTTGGCAATACCTTGACTCTTAAGCTGTGGATAGGTCAAATAATGCCCATTAAGAGACTTCGGAGACGAGGCGAGAGAAAGTTTCAGGTTTGCCGGCGGCAATTTCAGAGAGCATTTTGCGATTGAGAGCTATATTTTTCTTTTTGAGGGAATCTATGAATTTGCTATAAGAAAGACCGGAGGTATGCAACACCGAATTTATCCTTATATTCCAAAGCCTGCGGAAATCACCTTTTTTATCTCTGCGATGAGCAAAAGCGTAAGTGCCGGCGTGAGCGATGGCTTCATAAGCTTGCTTTTCTTTTTTGGATCGTCCAAAACGATAGCCTTTAACTTGTTTTAACACGTTTCTGCGGGTCTTTAATGCGTTTATTCCTTTCTTGACTCTAGACATAGTATTTTATAAGTAATTTCTAATTTTTAATTTTTAATTTCTAAACAATTTTTAATGTCTCAATTTGTAAATTGAAAATTGAGAATTGGAAATTAACGACTTTACAAGTTGTTTAGGTATCTGCCGCGATTTTTGTTGGTCATCTGGAAAGCAACGGGGCTACGCTTTTTAAGCGTGGTATTTGTACGATTTTTTGCATTAAAATGGTTCTGGCCAATCTTCCTGGTAATCAGTTTGCCGTTTTTGGTCACTTTTATGCGTTTTGCGTAAGACTTGTTTGTTTTCATGTTGCTCTATTTTGCACGTTCTATGACTGCCGTCAAGCCCTTCATGCTTCTTTTGGGTTCTTCGGCTATTTTGAAATTCTCCGAAATTAGTTTAAATACCCTATCCATTCTCTCCTTCAAAAAGGCTTCGCTCATATACTTAGTCCTGCCCGGCAAGAATAAATCTATTTTTACCCTGTGTCCCTCTTTGAGCCACTCCGAAGCTTTCTTGGCTTTGAGATTCAAATCATGTTCACCGGTACCGACTTTTATTTGCAAACTCTTAACTTCAACCGTATGGGTTTTGGCTCTTATAACCTTCTGTTTTTTATTTTCAGCGTATAAAAACTTCCCATAATCTACTATTTTTGCTATCGGCGGCACCGCATTGGGTGATATTTCCACCAAATCAAGATCAAATTCAAGAGCTTTAGCCTGTGCTTCCCTGGTTGTGACCACCCCCAAATTTTCACCTTTTGGACCGATGAGACGCACATTCTCAGCTCTTATAAAATTGTTTATTCTGTATTTGATAGCCAAAAATTATGAATTACCTTTTAACAAAATAAGTATAGCATCCGCCCGGATGAAAATCCATTCGGACGGGCTAAAAAGGATTTTTAGCACCGCGAATTTCAAAGTGGAGATGGGAGCCAGTAGATTTGCCGGAATTACCGACCGCGCCAATTACCTCACCCTGAGACACACTATCTCCGGCTGAAACATTATTCTTACTGTTATGAGCATAAAGAGTCTGAGTGCCATTCCCATGTCTTACCACAATATAATTTCCGTAACCGCCATTCCATCCTCCCATTCTTGCAATAATTACTTGCCCGTCAGCAGAAGCCATTATTGGAGTACCTGTCGGGGCAGCCAAATCTATACCATTATATC
The DNA here is from genome assembly GCA_964361905.1 of uncultured Candidatus Saccharibacteria bacterium. GTDB lineage: Bacteria > Patescibacteriota > Minisyncoccia > Phycocordibacterales > WO2-35-19 > WO2-35-19. The sequence continues at coordinate 2,046 of CAYICK010000010.1, forward strand.
C
>CAYICK010000010.1:2146-16783 GCA_964361905.1 uncultured Candidatus Saccharibacteria bacterium
CAGAAGCCATTATTGGAGTACCTGTCGGGGCAGCCAAATCTATACCATTATATCCATGGATGCCCTGGGTTTTTATGCTTCTTGCCACTGGTTTCAAATAATATCCGCTGTATTCTTTCAAACCAGAAGAGCCAGACCATTTAATAGAAGAAGGAGAGACTACTACTTCTCCATCGGGAATTATAATGATAGAGCCGACGGCTAGAGAATCTCCTTTTTGGAGGTTATTATAAGCCATAATTTCATCTGTATCGCCTTTATATTTTTTAGCCACAGAAGCAATTGTATCTCTTTTAACAACAGTATGTTTCACTCCAGAAATGGGCAAAATGACCAAAGTTTGGCCAACCTTAAGAGTGTTTGACGGGAGATCATTTCCCCATTTTATGGTATTGACTGTCACGTCATACATTTCGGCAATTTGGGAAAGGGTGTCTCCTTCGCGCACAACATAAATACTAATCTGATCACTACTTGGTTTGGAAATTGAAGAATCCGGAGCACTGCCAGACATACCGATATCGGAAACCAAAGCGTTATCTTCAACTACCGGTATGTGAGAAGTCCCACCATCTTTAGGTGGAGTGGCTATTGATGCGAGCAAAGCCATGCTTTGAATATTTTTGGGCTTGAGTGAATTTTCCGGATTAGAGTTGCCAAAAATGCTGTTGAAAAAATCTCCTACTGCACCAGCAGATACTGATAATGGCAATAGCAAAATTAAAAAAACCAAAAACAACCTCTTGGGTTCGTGTATTAATTTAAAATATATGTTTCGCCCGATTATGCTTAAAAAATAACGCTTTTTTGAATCGGGGTCTTTAGGGTTTTGTAAAATAAGCCTGGGGTTAATGATAATTCCAGCGTTCCAGCAAAAAATGGCTTAATTGAGCCATATTGTGGTCATGCGGTATCCTCCTACCACGTCTGTAATTTTATCAAACTGACCCTCTTTTTCCAGCTTACTTGTGGATTAAAATGTTTTGTAATTTTCTGATTTGCATTATTATTTGATGTACGCTATTATGTACATATGGATACAAAAACAATCATATCAATTTCTGAAGCAAGGAAAGAAATATTCAAAATAGCCAAGAAGGTGCAGAGGCCTGCTGTAAATTTCATATTAACCGAAAAAGGCAAACCAAAGGTAGTAATGATGTCGGCCAATGAATTTGATTCATGGAAAGAGACTATGGAAGTGGCAAGTATTTTCCCCCATCTTTCCAAAGACATTACCAAAGCGGAAAAAGAATATAAGAAAGGTTATGGTATAAAACTTGAAGATGTTTTGTTTAAAGAAGGTTTTATTTTGTCCGGGAAAAAATAAATTAAGTTATGTATACAATAATTCTTTCTCGAGCCACAGAAAAAGACCTTAATAAAATCAGTAAAAAAGACAAACCTAATATTTTTTCCGCATTGTTTGATTTAAAAAAGGAACCCCTTATTGGCAAGAAATTAAAGGGAAAACTGCAGGATTGTTATTCTTTACGCGTTAGTAATTACAGGATTATTTACAAAGTTTATAAAAAAGAAGTAGAGATTTTGATTATCCGCATTGGTGAGCGCCAAGGAATATACAATGAATAATTTTGAAGAGTTGAATGCGGCGCAGAGGGAAGCGGTGGAGGCGACCGAAGGGCCGCTTTTGGTGCTCGCCGGAGCGGGAGCGGGGAAGACCAAGACTGTCACTTACCGGATTTTGAATTTGATTCAAAAGGGCGTAGCTCCGGAAAATATTTTGGCTGTAACATTCACCAACAAAGCGGCTAAAGAGATGGGGGATAGAGTAAGGAAACTTTTAGCTGAAGATAAAGTTTTAAACTTGCCAATATCTATGAAAGGAAAATTTACCCGCCGAAGCTTTAGCGAAGGTGGGCCATTTGTGGCAACTTTCCACGGGCTCGGGGCTTTTATAATAAAAGAAAATGCCGCCGCAGCGGGAGTGAAAAAACATTTCAGCATTTATGACCGGGAGGATTCAAAAAGAGCCACCAAAGAAGCGTTGGTGGCGAACGGTTACGACCCCAAACAGTTTGAGCCGGGCAAGATTTTGGCCGTAATTTCAAGGGAAAAAGGCAATTTCGTTTCGGTTGAGGAATTTTCCAGCTTCGCAGGGGGTGAATATTTTGGTGGCATTGTAGCCAAAGTTTGGGAAGATTATGAGAAGATTTTAAAAAGAGAAAATGCTTTGGATTTTGACGACTTGCTTTTGGTTGCCGCCAAGCTTTTGCAAAAAGAAGAAATCAGGCGAGTTTATGGAGAAAAATGGAAATATATCCACATTGACGAATATCAAGACACCAACAAAGTGCAATACCAAATTACCGAGAGCCTGGCGCGAGACCACAAAAATGTCTGCGCGGTCGGAGATGTAGACCAAAATATTTATACTTGGAGAAATGCCAGCATAAAAAATATTTTAAGTTTTGAAAAAAATTTCCCGGGCGCCAAGCTGGTGGTCATGGAAGAAAATTACCGCTCCACTCAAACCATCCTTGAAGTAGCAAACCGTATCATAAAGAAAAATAAATTAAGGATGGAGAAAAATCTTTTTACCAAAAATGCGGTGGGGGAAAGAGTGGGTTTGTTTGAAGCTTTGACCGAAAATCACGAAGCCCAGTTCGTGGTAGAAAAAGTGAAAGAATTGCAAAAAACCGGTGTCCAGCTTGGTGAAATCGCCGTACTTTACCGGGCCAATTTCCAATCCCGAGTTTTGGAAGAAGAATTTTTGGCCAAAAACGTGCCTTACCAAGTTCTCGGCACCAGATTTTTTGAAAGAAAAGAAGTCAAAGATATTTTGGCGTTCCTCCGGTTTTGTTTCAATCCGGAAAGTATTTCCGATTTGAAACGCATTATAAATGTGCCGCCGCGTGGCATAGGCAAAACTACACTCTTGAAAATTGTGGAGGGCAAAGAAGAAGGTTTGCCGGCAGGCATGAAAATAAAAATGACCAACTTTAGAAATCTTTTGAGAAAAATCAAAAACTTTGCGGAAAAAAATCCGCCGTCAAAAACTATTTTGTTTATTGCGCAGGAAGCCGGCTTGAATCAAAATCTGGAAAAATCAGAAGAGGGCCGGGAGAGAATCGAAAATATAAAAGAGCTCTCGGTGCTCGCCTCACGTTACGACCAATTACTACCGGAAGAAGGGATAGAAAAATTGCTTGAAGACACTTCGCTGGCTTCGGACCAAGATAGCAATAAAGAAGAAAGGGGTGGGGTGCGGCTGATGACCGTGCATGCCTCAAAAGGCCTTGAATTTACGTATGTTTTTGTCACCGGCTTGGAAGAAGGGCTTTTTCCGCACGACAAAGACCGGGATGAAAATGTGAACGAAGAGGAAGCGGAGGAGGAGCGCCGGCTTTTTTATGTGGCCGTCACCCGCGCCAAGAAAAAACTTTTTCTCTCTTACGCTCAAACTCGCACTATTTTCGGCAATCGCGGTTCCAATATTCCGTCAGAATTTGTTTTGGAAATTCCGGACGAATATCTGGAAACAGAATTTTTAGACTACACTCCCAAACACAAGCCGCTTTTGCATATTGAGTTTTAACCTCACCCCCAACCCATCTCCTAGATGCAGGAGAGGGGAGAAAAAATCAAAGAAACAAAAACAAAAAACTCATCAAAAGAAAAAAGAAATAGATTTGAAATATGCGAGCTTCTTTGTAAGGTTTTTTATTTACAAAATAATAAGTAAGCAAAGCCGACGGAATCGCCGTTATAAAAAGCAGATTTATTTTTAAAAATATCGGTAATAAAACGTACCCCAGCACAGTCATAAGGCCGACAACTCTCAGGCCCCAGATATCGCCAAATATTATCGGTACTGTTTTAATACCAGCCGCTCTGTCTCCTTCTATATCTTTAATATCGCGTATGCCGGTCAGCAGAGAAAAGAACACCACCACCGCCAAAATAAGGCTGCTTGGAAAAGCTGATACTTGTTTGAGTGGTGAAAGCAGGAAAAAGCCTGCCATAACCACAACCAAAGAACACAGACCGATGATAAATGACGAAAACAAAGGAATAAGTTTGAACCTTGTCGGCGGAGCGCTATAAATATAATAGAGAGCGGTAAAAACGAGTACGAAGAAAAAGGCGGTATAACCGGCAAGATAGGCGGCGATAAGAGAAGCGACGAGAAAGATGGTGCCCGCTTGTTTCATATCTTCTTTGCTCAAAGTTTTGGTGATGAGGGGCCTGCCGGTATTGGAAATCGCATCGATATCTTCATCAACGATATCATTGACACAAACCGCAAACATGCCCGAAAAATAAACCGCTAAGCAAAGGATAACGACCGACAATATATCGTTCCAATTAAATACAACGGCAGGGAAAGAAATATGAGCCACCAACAAACCCAAAAAAACCATCAGAATGAAGTGGATCGCCCGGCCAGAACGGAAATTTCCCATCATTGCATTAAACTTTTCTTTCAAATTTAAACGAAACCAGACTATAGTAAGGGTGGCGAGAATCAGGAAAAGAATTTTGCCCATCAAAAAATTGAAGGCCACTTCAAAAGCTCGAGTAACCGACGAATATTGAAGAGAGCTGTGCAGATTGTTTGAAATAGTCGCGGAGTTTTCTATAGTTTTTTGGATAAAAAATAAAGGCTGGCCAAAATAATTTTGAGCTGTATCACTGCCGCCACCAATAAAGCTTATGAAACTCGGCAAAGCCGATAAAACAAAAATGATTACATACAAAACTAGAGCGGAAATGACAGCCCTCTTCCAACTTCTACCGACAAAGTAAACAAACAAACCCGAACAAACAATGAGCAAACCTAGTTCAATTTGCAAACCGATGGTGGCGCCGCTGTTTAGGCCGGCGTTGGTAAAAGAAAAGAAAGACATGAGTAAGTCTTTGGGTGACTCAAAAAGATACAACATCCTGAACCCTTTGGCTCCGCTTACAATCCAATCTATGATAGGCCCGATGAATAAAGCCAAAAAAACTACAGCCGCAAACTGTGGAGCAGCGCTCTTCCAACTCGGAGTAGCGACCCGGATGAAAATCATGAAAATCATTACGGCGGTCATAAGGAATAAATAGTAGTGCATCAAAGTTGAAGCATCGGAACTGAAAAACCCGCTTGAAGTCGGGCTCGATAATGATTCCAGAAAAAATCTGACCATGAAAACCCCGGATACCCCGAAGAGCCAGCTCACGGGAGTGATGTGGATGCTCTCTAAATATGACTTTAGTTTGTCTAGCATAAATGTTAACTTATATTACATTATGCGGGCAAAAAAATCATTCGTCGCTAAGCGAAGTTTGGGACAAAATTTTTTGAGAGATAAAGGGATTTTGAAAAAAATTGCCGATTTCGCACAAATTGGAAAGGAAGATACGGTAGTTGAAGTGGGGCCAGGGGAGGGCAGCCTAACCGAACTCTTGCTCGAGCGAGCAGAAAAAGTTATCGCAATAGAGAAAGATGAACATCTCGCAGAATTATTGCGAGAAAATTTCAAATTTCAAATTTCAAATGACAAATTAAAAATTATTTGCGGAGATGCACTAAAGCTTCCAGATGAATTTTTTTCGATATTTTTCAAAGAAAAATCAGCGAAGCGCGAAAAAAATTCTTCGGGAAGCGAAGATTACATTTTGGTGGGTAACATTCCATATTACATAACCGGCGCTTTGTTTAAAAAATTTTTGGAAGCCGAGAATCAGCCCAAATCAATTACTTTCGTAGTGCAAAAAGAAGTGGCTAATAGGATTATGGGCTCCCACTTCGCTAAAGCTTCGCGGGACAAGAAAGAAAGTATCTTAAGTATTTCAATAAAGGCTTATGGTGAGCCACAATATGGCGGAATCATAAAGGCGGGCAGTTTCAACCCGAAACCCAAAGTAGATTCGGCTATTATTGCCGTAAGGAATATAAGTAAAAAAAGATTTGAAGAAATAACCCCCCTAGCCCCCCTTACATTAAGGGGGGAAGAGAAAAAACAATGGGCAGAAACCAAATTTTTTGAAATTCTTAAGAAGGGCTTCGCCCATAAAAGAAAACTGCTTATAAAAAACTTAATGTCAAAGGGCGTCTTTGAAATGCCCCAGTCCCAAAAGACGCCCTTTGACATCTTTGACACTTGCGGCATTCCGGAAAAAGCGCGAGCCGAGGATTTAACAGTGGACAACTGGATTTGTTTGGCAAAAAACTTGCTATAATAAAAGGGTGAGTATTTTGCCCAGCAAAAAAATTGTGAGTATTTTTATATTAGCGGCCGCGCTGGTCGGGTCAATCATCATCGCTTTCGGCCGAGATAAGAGCAGTCAGGTGATAAATATAGCCAATAATCTGGTGGCCGGAGACAAAGTTTCTCTTCCGGAAAACCCCAATTGGCAAAACGAATTAAGCGGAGTAAATGCAAATGCGGATAAAGTTAAAACCGAGGGCGCCACTTCTGCGGGTCAAACCGTGACAGATACAGCATCAATAAGTTTAATGTCAAATTATTTAGCCTTGAAACAAAGTGGCAAACTAGATGATGCTTCCGCTCAAAAACTCATTGACCAGACGACAAATTATATAGCAGAAAACACAAGCGTTCCTATAAACAAAATATCGGCATCAGATCTGAACATCGTCGCCGATAACGGCAAACAATCAATAATGGATTATGGGGAAAATTTGGGCACAATTGCAAAAATTAAAAGCCGGGCGGCAATACAAAACGATTTCGGCATTATTACGCAAGCAATACAATCCGGAGACCAGTCAAAACTGAACGAGCTTGACGGAGTTATCACCAGTTATAAAAATATCGTGAGCAAGCTCGTCAAAACGCCCGTGCCAAAAACCTTTGTTAAGGCTCATTTGGACATAGTGAACAGCACGAACTCCATGGTCTCGGCGCTTACAGAGATGAAAAGCGCTTTGAGCGACCCGTTCAAAGGTTTGGCCGCTTTACAACTCTATCAAAGCAGTATTAATACCCTCTCTCAAGCCACAAGCGCAACCATCTCATTTATAAAGCAAAACAACATCATCTATAAACAAGACAGTGGTGGCTACTATCTATTATATGAAATATAATTAGCAAATAACAAACATTTACTTATGAGCTACAAATTTCGTGAAAAAAATAAAAAGTTTCTTGCCGGTTTGGTTATGTTTGTTGTTATTTTAACTTCTTTTTCTCCTATTTTTGCCGTAACAGCAAGAGCTCAATATGTTGATTTCATGAACTCAGCAAAAGAGTATGTGCTTGACCCTATAGCTTGGATGCTAGCAAAAACTATTATGCAAAGAATATCGGCCAGCACGGTCAATTGGATAAATAGCGGTTTTCAAGGCAGCCCAGCCTTCGTGACAAACCCTGAAGCTTATTTCTCAAATATAGGAGACCAGGTTGCCGGCCAGTTCATATTTAGCAACCCAAATTTAAATTTCCTCTGTGGAACTATGGGCGCCAAAATTAAAGTCGCTCTTGCCAGAGGTTATCTTAACCAAAACAATGCTAATTACCAATGCACATTGACTGGGGTTGGCCAAAATTTTGATGACTTCATGGGTGATTTCCAAAATGGAGGGTGGGACAATTTCTTTGAGCTTACCCAAAGACAGCAAAACAACCCTATCGGAGCGTACCTCCAGGCAGAAAATCAGATGAACCAGAAAATCGCAAGCAAAGTCAACACCAAACTTACCCAGCTCAATCAAGGCAAGGGATTTATGTCTTTTCAAAAATGCGAAGGGGCGACCCAGCCCCCGGACCCATTTACAACTCCGGGCAGTGAGGCCGACTGTACTTCATCTGGCGGAACAATGAAAACGGTCACTCCCGGTGTGGTGATAGCTGACCAATTAAATAAAACTTTGGGTGTTGGAAATGATTCGCTTGTAACGGCTGATGAAATAAGTGAAATAGTGGCTTCTCTTTTCAGCCAACTTACTAGCAGAGTATTCGGCAGTATAGGCGGTTTGTTGGGGGCAAGCAGTAATTCACCAAGTGAACCATCAGTTACAAGCCAAATGCTTCAAAGCACGGCGCAAGGAACGACTGATTATTTCGGCAACCCTCCGCCAACCTATACAACACCAAAAAATAATTACACCACAGTGATTATAGACGGTCAGGTTTATACCTCCAGCACCGACAACACCGGAGTAACTGATTCGATATACTGCTTGCCGGAACAAGAAAATAGCGCCACCAAATTCAGATGTATTTATCCAAGAGACTATGATTGCATAGCGGGACCGGGCGCCATCGACCTTATCAAAGAAAACCGCAGGCTAAGCAAGCTAAGCATTTTTGCTTACTCAACTGCAGCAAATGAGCTTTTAAATAGGGATTGCCCTCCCCTGGGTGTAGACACCACTTCTACAAATACAACAGGAACAACCCCGCCTCCGCCCCCGTCTTCCTCTGGTTTGATAGTCAGAAAAATGGACACTGCTGAAATAATTTCAAGCATTGCATTAAATGTGGGCGAGGGAATTTACATTTCCATATTCAATGGTTTGCCGTCATACAATATCCAAACTCCGCCGGATGCTATAATAGCTTCAACTTTTAAAACTAGCCCTGACACCTTCGAAATTGTTGGCAGAAGAGTTGGGAACACTTCAATCACATTTAGGGATTTTTCTGCTCCTGCCCAAACAATTACCTTGCCGATTTTAGTGTCCAGCGCTATAACAGCATCCATCAATGTAACCGATCTAATGAATGTTTATAATACTTATGCTGTTTATTCACAAAGCCCCGAAAACACTTTAACACCTCCTCAACAGAATATGACCAGTGTTGTTGATAATGGAAATGGAACGGCAACATACACTCTTGCAGACAGTTCTGTAACCACTGTTCCTCTTTATGTGTTTAAATTTGAAACCGTTTGCAGGTTTGCCAGTATGATTGCTCCATTTGCTAATGATTTTTCCTTTTTGAGTTCGTGCCGATAAAATAAGTTCGGCCGCCAGAAAATAAAAAATGAATAGACGCCCATTTAAAAATAATCAAAAATCTTTCCTGTTTCTAATGGGGCTGGTTATTGTTTTGGTAGGAATTTTTGTGCCAGGTCATATAGTGTTTGCAGCTGATAGCGTAGTTGGTATTGCCTTACAAGCACTCGCGGATACACTTTTTGGACCACTTTTTGCATTGATTGGCGAAATTCTTATGCTCGTTTCTTCTTTTATTCTCACTATTACAGGATGGATATTTGACTCAGTAATAAAATATACAATATCTGATATGGCTCAAAATATAGGAGACCCCTCAGCAGGAGTTGGGGGAGCTATCACTACTGCTTGGGCAACATTGCGAGATGTGGCAAATATATGCTTTAAATTCGTGCTTCTTTACGCAGCATTCAAAGCCATGTTTGAACTTAATTTTGGCGGTATAGGAACAACTATAAAAAATATAATAATAGTTGCCTTACTAATAAACTTTAGTTTGTTTTTTACAAAAGTGGTTATTGACGCTTCTAATATAGTCTCCGTAGGATTTTACCAATCGATTGCCTCTACTCAGAACGACAGCAGTTTGGGAACAAATACATTCACGGGTATATCAGGTGGCTACATGAAAATGTTAAAAATGCAAACTTGGTACAGTGCAAACGTTTTGAGTGGTGGATTACACGCCCAACAAATATTTTTAACGGGATTTATGAGTTCAATTTTTATGCTTGTATCTGCAGTAATTTTCCTTATAGCAGGTGTAATGTTTGCCACTCGTTTTATTCTTCTCGTTTTTTTAATGATTCTTTCTCCGTTAGCTCTCATTGCTTTTATAATTCCCGGATTAAATAATCGTTTTTGGGATTGGTTTCATGCTTTAATAAATCAATCTTTTTTTGCTCCTATATTTTTTGCCTTAACTTGGGTTGCTTTTAAATTGGGTAATGCTTTGGTTACACCTGCACAGTCCAGCTGGACTGATTTACTAACGAACCCTTCGGCAAATCAAAATGGTGCCAAAGTTCTTTTGCTTAATTATGTGCTTACAACAGGCTTTTTTGTTGCTGCACTTATTATTGCGAAACAAATGGCAAGCAAAACTGCTGGTTTTAAACAAATTAGCGGAGGTATTGGTACAGTTGCTCTGGGCGGTGCAGCTATAGCTGGTAGACAAACAGTAGGCAGGGCAGCGAGTAGACTTTCTGAATCTCAAGGTTTACAAAATTGGGCTTCTAGAAGTCTTATTGGTCAAACAGTTCTGCGAGGAACAAGAGGTGTTGCTGGCGGAAGTTTTGATGCTCGTGGTGTAGCAGATACAAGACTTGGTAGAGCCGTTGGAGCAGGAGAGGTTATGGGAATAGCTGGTAATGTAGGTGCAAATGCTAGAGGTGGTTTTAATGCTGGTCTTCAAAGACAAACACAAGCCAGAGAAGGGTTTGCCCAAACATTAACAACAGATGCACAAAGAGAAGCTTACGCAAACAGACAAATGAGTGGGATTGTCAGCAGATTATATACAAGACAAGGGAGTCGTAGTAGTCCAAACTCAGTGTTTGGTGCTATGGGAAGAAGTAATAGGGTTGTGGCTTCTAGAACATACCATGGTCAACTTGAACCATTACAAAACTCTCTCAATACTCTAAACAACACCCGTCGAGATCAAAATGATGTTCTTACTCAACTTAATCAAGATTTAGCAAATCTACAATTGGAACAAACTCAATTGGCAGCAAACACAGCAAGAACTCCTCAAGAAGAAAGGAGGCTCCAACAATTAAATGCTGCTGCTAACGTTGGTGGAAGTATTTTGAATATCGAAGGCCGAAGAACCGCACAGACAGGAAGAATAGCTGGTACAGATGCGCAGATAGGTGTAATCCAGCCACGCGTTAATCATTTAACTGGTGAAATAAATAGACTGGGAATAGACAATCCTAACAACCAAACTCAATTGACAACACAACAACAAGCTGAAAATGCTGCTGATGTTGTGGCCGGTCGAGCTCCTCGTCATGTAACAAGAGCGACCAGGGCTCACGAACAAAACTACTAAAACAAAAACATGACAATAAATTTTGAAAAAGTAGCAGAGGCAATAGAAAAAGCATCACCAGAAATCAAAAATCTCATGTTTTCGGCTGAATTGGCAGATAAAATTGGAATAATTGCCGAAGAAAACAAAATGGAAGAAGAGGTTGCTTTTAAATTTATTGACGAGGTTGGTTACGTAATACTTGATTTAAAATCAAAAACTTCTTTTTTTAGTTCACTAACAGAAATCGGTATCGATAAAAGTATTGCTAGTCTTATAGAAAAAGAAGTTAATGAAAAAATATTTAGTGAATTAGATAAAATAAAAAACACAGAAAACTCTCAAGAAAAACCGAAAGAAACCAAACCTCAAAATAACGTGGGAACAAGTTTTGAACAAATAATATTAAACCAGGCGAAAGCAATGCAACCCGCCCGCCTCGCTAGCGAGAGCGTTGCGGGCGGGCCGGCAAGACCGGCAGGGTGGGTGCCTCAAAATTTGCCGACGCAAGAACCGCCAAAGGTTCAACAAGAAGACAAACCTAAAGCAATACACAATTATATAGGCGAGAGCGATCCGTATAGAGAACCAGTAGAATAGAGTAGTTATCCACAATTTGGGTTGTATACTTAACAAATTTGTATTAATATGATGTTTATAATCTCAATATTCATATTAAATTTACGATTATGTACACAAGATTAATACAAAATACAGTCGAAAAATGGCTTTTTAAAGGTAAAATCATCATAATATATGGACCAAGACAGGCCGGAAAAACCACTCTTTCAAAGCAAATACTGGAAAAATATGGGGATGACGGACTATACCTTAATTGCGAATTCCATTCAATAAAAGAACAATTAAAGGTAGCGGAACCAGCTCTTATAAGAGCTTTTTTGGGTAACAAAAAAATAGTAGTCCTAGACGAAGCGCAATCAATACAAAATATAGGAAGAATATTGAAAACTTTTATTGATGAATATAAAGATATTCAAATAATAGCTACAGGATCTTCAAGTTTTGATTTGGCAAATAAAATAAACGAACCACTAACAGGCAGATCAATAGAACTCACACTTTTGCCTCTTTCTGTGAAAGAAATTATCGACAATGATGGTATGCCAGATTTTAGAGCAAACGAAGAAACTATTTTTCGTTTTGGATTATATCCGGGAGTTTACAACAAAAAAAAATCTCAAGAAGCAATGAGGGTAGAGATAGAAACTATTGAATCTGGTTATTTGTATAAAGACATATTGTCTTTCGATGAGATCCGTAAACCAACAATTCTTAAAGATATTTTAAAATTACTTGCATTCCAAGTTGGCAATGAAGTATCTTTAAATGAAATTGCTCAAAAATTGGAAATATCTACAGGCACAGTAGACAAATACATAGATTTGCTTGAAAAGTGTTTTATTACAAAAAGAATATACGCATTTTCTCGCAATCTAAGAAATGAGGTGAAAAAAAGTTTTAAAGTGTATTTTATAGATATTGGTATAAGAAACAGCATTATTCAAAACTATAATTCTATCGATTCGCGTCCAAATGATATTGGTGCATTATTTGAAAACTTTTTTGTTATTGAAAGGTTCAAAAAATCAATCAACCCTGGGAAATCCCCTTACTATTATTTCTGGCGAACTTATGACCAAAAAGAAATAGACTTAATAGAAGAATATGGGGGACAACTTCATGCTTTTGAATGTAAATATTCAGACGCAAAAAAAATGTCTGCAAGCACAAAAAGAACTTTTTTAGAAACTTATCCAAACAGTGAGATAAACATCGCAACCAAAAAAAATTATCTTGATTTTTTGCTCTAAATTCATGGTAAAATAATAGCTATGCGTTTTCAAATACCACAATTTATAGACGTAGAAGACAAAATATTCGGGCCATTCACTCTGAAGCAGTTTATTTATATGGCCGGCGGAGCATCGGTGGCTGTAATTGGAGTGGTATTTTTGGGAGTATTTTTGGGACTTTTGGTAGCTTCTCCCATTATTGTACTAGCTGGGGCTCTAGCTTTTTACAAAGTAAACAATCGGCCTTTCATAAATATTCTTGAGTCGGCCTTTAGATATATGACTAAAGATAAACTGTATATTTGGAATAAAAAAGAACCGGAAGAATCTGACCAGGCTGGCACCTCTTCCGAGAAATACAGTACACTTATAGTGCCAAATTTATCGGAAAGCAAACTGAAAAGTATGAACTGGGAACTGGATGTGAAGAAAAAAGAGGGTGAGGCGTTGGAGAAAGCCGGCAGATAGGTTAAAATTAAATTATGCCAAAAAATGCAACTCAAGAATTTGTACCTATAGATGATGTCAGAGACGGCATCGTTATTTTAAAAAGCGGCGGCATGAGAGGCATACTCATGGCCTCAAGTGTAAACTTTTCTTTAAAATCCGATGATGAGAGGCAGGCTATCCTTTTGCAATTTCAGGATTTCTTAAACTCTTTAGACTTTTTGGTGCAAATAGTGGTTCAATCCCGAAGGCTTGATATCAGGCCTTATGTGGCGCTCTTGGAGAACAGATACAAAGAACAAACCAACGACCTTATGAAAATTCAGATTGAACAATATATAGCCTTCGTAAAAAGCTTCACCGAAAGCACTAATATTATGACCAAAAATTTCTTCATTATTATTCCTTATGATTCGGCCATAATCTCTTCAAAGGGTGGTTTGCTTTCCAGTTTTAGCAAAAAAGAAGAAAGCAAAGAAACTAAAGAAGAAAATTTTGAGGAGAAGAAAAACCAGCTGGAACAAAGAATGGGGATAGTGGAGCAAGGTTTGGTGCGTTGCGGAGTGCGGGTCGCTAAACTTGGCACCGATGAAGTAGTGGAGTTGTTTTATAAAATATTTAATCCGGGCGAATCGGAGAAGCCCATAAAAACGGGGTAAGGGGTATGTATTAAGTATTAAGGAAAAAACAAAATGAAAATTTTAAATCATAATACATAATACTTATCCCATAATACATAACTTATGTTTGATTTTTTTACAAAAAAGAAAAAAGAGGAGCATCTGACGGGCATGTCTATTTTGCCCAAGTCCATCACCGAAAGCTCCGAACTTGAGCTCCGCGATATTTTGGCGCCCAGCGCCCTCAAAGTAAATACCAAGGAACTTAATCTGGGGGAGAAGCTGGTCCGAAGTTTTTTCGTCATATCATACCCAAGATTTGTTTCCGAGGATTGGTTCTCGCCCATTATAAATATGGACAAAATGTTTGATGTCTCTATTTTCATCCACCCGATGGAAAGCGCCAAAATCCTCAGGAGCTTCCAAAAAAAAGTGGCCGAGGTTCAAAGCCAGATCAGGATTAGGGAAGAGAAGGGGCTGGTGCGCGACCCGATGCTTGATACCGCTTATCAGGATTTGGAAAATCTGCGCGACCAGCTGATGCAGGCCCAAGAAAAAATGTTTGAAGTCGGTCTTTATATTTCCATTTATGCGACCACGAGTGAAGAGCTGGACAAAGCCGAATCAGAGATAAAATCTATTTTGGAATCGAAAATGGTTTATGTTAAACCGGCGCTTTTCCAGCAGGAGCAGGGATTCAAAAGCATTTTGCCCATTGCCGAAGATGAGCTCAATGTCCATTCAAAAATAAATTCTTCGCCTCTCTCCTCCATTTTCCCGTTCGTTTCT